>CAMKRB010000151.1 GCA_946415045.1 uncultured Myxococcales bacterium | reverse complement strand
CTATCATGGAGATATCATCGAAACCATTCCTTCGGATCTGTCGCGGTATATTCAGTATCTCATTCTGGGGGCAACGCTGTTTGACGATTTCATTTCACAGATCATGCTCGCCGGAGAGTATACAGTGGAAGGTAGGCTTGTGAACGATCCCAAACGCGTGTGTTACTGGAGTCAAAAGGCGCATCAGCATCCCATCTGCACGCAGACATGCCACAAAGTGGCCGGTTCTCCAAATGGCGATGTCGCAGTGCTGCTTGATGCAGACATTTCCGAAGACGAACTTGAAAGCATCTATATGGCATGTTCAGTTTGCCAGAGTGCCGATAATCTGGTAACACAGTTTTGCCAATAGTTTATCGTGTGTATGCGGGATGCCATTCCCCAAAACCACCGGGAGCAATCAGATGACATATAAGTTTTATGGCTGGGAACATGCGGATGTTGGTCCGATCAACGATACGTATGCGAGCATTCACAATCCACGGGAACTCTACGATTTGCTATCAAATATCTGGAGCGTCTCGACCTGTGCACCGCGGCTGCGCAGTGAATGGAGCGAAGACAACAAAACCGTTGGGCAATGTTCGATTACGGCATTTCTGGCGCAGGAGATTTTTGGCGGATTTGTCGGAGGGATTCTGCGTCCCGGCGGCAATTACCATTGTTTTAATATCGTCGGAGATTGTGAATTTGATCTGACCAGCGAACAATTCGGCGATGAAGTGCTGGATTATACAAATCGCCTGGAGCAGTTCCGCGAAGTGCATTTTTCCATCGAAGAAAAATATGTGCGCTATGCGTGTCTGAAAGCTGAACTGCTCAAAGCGATACGCAGGGAATGAAAAAACTACAGCACCCGGATTTGACCAGTGCCCCGCACGATGAATTTGCGCGTGGTCAAATCCTCGCATCCCATGGGTCCAAAAGCATGCAATTTGGTCGTTGAGATGCCGATTTCAGCGCCCAGTCCAAGTTCGCCGCCGTCGGCAAACCGCGTGGAAGCATTGACCAGTACGGTTGAGCTGTTGACTTCGCGCAGGAATCTGGACGCAACATCTTCGTCACGTGTCAAAACCGACTCGGTATGAAGCGATGAATACCTGGTGATATGATCGATGGCCCCCTCAATGCCATCGACTCGCCGAACAGCAACATCCAGTGACAGATATTCTTTAGGCCAGTCTTCTTCGGTTGCGGGCACCATGGTTTCAAAATCGGAAGCAAAATCGCTGTACAGGCTGGAGTCGGCATGCAGAACGACGTTTTTGTCTGCCAAAGACTGCAGCAACCTTTTTTGAGCATCACGCGGCAAGCCGCTGTCGAGCAGCAAAGTCTCAAGTGCATTGCAAACACCGGGGCGCTGGCATTTTGCATTGAGCAGAATGGGAATTGCCTGGTCAATGTCGGCTGTTTTCTCGACAAATATGTGGCAAACCCCCTTAAAATGCTGAATGGTAGGGATCGTCGCATTCTGAACGACAAATCGAATCAGCCCTTCCCCTCCGCGCGGAATGAGCAAATCGATGAAATCATTCTGACGTATGAGCACAGAAACAGCCTCGCGGTCGGTCGTTTCGACAAAAGAAACGATTTCCCTGGGCAGACCATGGTGTGCCAGAGCATCTTGAATGATGTGTGCGATTGCGCAATTGGAATGAAAAGCTTCTTTGCCTCCCTTTAGAATCACGGCATTTCCTGATTTGAGGCACAATGCAGCCGCATCGGATGTGACATTTGGACGCGCTTCATAAATGATGGCAATCACGCCAATGGGGATGCGCATGCGGGCAACGACCAGGCCATTGGGGCGCGTATATTCGTTTTCAATTTTTCCAACAACTTCGGGCTGATCGGCAATTTGATCGATCGATACAGCCATTTTTTCGATGCGTTTTTCGTCGAGCATCAGGCGATCGAGCATGGCGTCCGAAAGCCCCGATTCGCGGGCATTGGCCATATCTGTCGCATTGGCCTGGATAATATCTGAACGGTGTGCACGAAGCTGCTGAGCAATGATATGCAAACAGGAGATGCGCTGTTCTGCTGTAGATCTGGCCAGTGCATGGGATGCCTCGCGTGCATTGCGGGCAATAGAAACGATATAATCTGAAATGTCTGTCATATTCTTTTACGACCTGACCACGGTGAACTGTTCAACGATGTTGAAAATAACCTCAAAAACCGTTGGCAAATGGGATTTGAGCTGTGAACGAAAAGCATTGTAGGTTTTGCCGATAAACGTTTTGGATCTGGCGTTTGCGTAAGCGTCCGAAACGCGCCAGAAATGTTCCTCGGCTTCAGGTTGATTGGCCTGGATAAATGCGAGCAGCGGCTGGATTTTTTCGGCAGGCAAATGTTGTTCATCGCGATAGCGCTGATGCATATCGGCGAACTCTCGCACATAATCGCGTGAAAGCACAGTGATGATATGTTCGACATATCCCGGACGAATGGCTTTGACCGCTGCATAGGCATTTCGAATCACCAGGCCTTTGATCACTCCAAGCGATTTGATATGCGTTTCGATGTTTTGTACAACGGTGGCAACAAACTTTTTGTGCAATTCCGGGTCGTCTGTAATACAACCAATAGGCTTAATATCTATCATTATCAAATTCTACAGAACAAAATAGAGAACGACCAACGTCGCAATCAACAGAATCAGAACGACGATCAGAATCGTTGTCTTTGAACTATGCGATGCATTTTTGGCCTTAAGCAATTCGGGATCGAGAGCCGTGAACTGCTGAGACATACGACCTCCAAAGAACTCCAGTTCGTTGCTCTGATCGAACTCACCTTCATCATTGCCATAGAACTGTGCGGATCTTCGACCAATGGAATCATACTGATCCGAGAGGCGAGGGGATCTATCAACGGATTCGCCCGTCTGTGAAACAGCAGCCGATCTGGACTTATCGCTGATCGCGGATTCATCAGACTTTGAGGTATCTGTTTTTGAATCGTCCGATGATTTGCCGTTCTCCGATTTGATATTGTCCACGCTGGGTGTCCCGGATTGAGCGGAGGAATCCATACTCGAGGAATCCCGGCGATTCTTTTTATTTTTCTTTTTATGTTTTCCGTTTGCCTCGGATTTATCGTCCTGCTGGTGCTGTTCGATCTGCTGCTGATCGCGCGCCTCAGCTTCGCGCCGAGCCTTGTTTTCAGCATCAATACGCGATTTTTCTTCAGCGGCGCGTCTTTCGCGTTCCTCACGAAGAGCAGCTTCTTCAGCTTCGCGGCGAGCGGCTTCTTCAGCTTCGCGGCGAGCGGCTTCTTCAGCTTCGCGGCGAGCAGCTTCTTCAGCTTCCCGGCGGGCAGCTTCTTCAGCTTCGCGGCGGGCAGCTTCTTCAGCTTCGCGGCGGGCTTTTTCCTTGCGCAAAGCTTTGGCCTTGCGAGCAGCCAGGAGCTGACGTTCGAGTTCTTTGATTTCCTCATCGTCATCATCGTCATCATCTAAAGACGGTGCAGACATATCTTCGGATTCTGAGGAATCTTCGGGTGTTTCAGAATTCTCTGTTATCTGATGCGCATTATCGTCATCTTCGTCATCTTCGTCATCGTCAGTATCAAGTGCGGATTCAGATGAAGAAACTGCATCAGATTTGCCTGTGGATATCAGTTCATTCTGATGATCGGAAGCAGCGGGAGCGGCGGATGATAACGGCGATGAGATCAACTCACCGGGCTGAGCCAGGGTCTTGGACATCAAATCGACGGAGGGCGTCACAAAATCGGAAGCATTTGAGAGTGCTGCATTTTCGAAAACCGGAGCAGATGGCTTGAACTCCGGCAGGTTTTCGGCAAAAGGAGCGGAATCATGGGACGCGATATCGTTTCCAGACGCGGCATCAGGCTGATCTGAAACAGCGGATTTCTCTGATTCTGCAACATTTTGGTCAGCGGGCGGCAGCTGTGAGGAAGCGTCTGATTTTGGAGACTGATCGAGATCAAATTTATCCAGCCGTGCAGAAACCGGAGCGACGCCAATGACCGTAGGATTTGGGGATAACTCTTTTTCCTGTGCAGCCGGGCGCGATGCGGACGAGGACGAATCAAACAATTTTGCGCCGCAAAAACCGCAGAAGCGGGAATTGTCCGGTAATTCATGCTGACATTCTCGGCAAAGCATTATCTATATAAGCTCCAATCATTCAAGCCCTGTCCCAGGCGAGTGGGAGTGAAGGCAATCATTTGCATGATTCACATGCCCGGAATCCAGACACAACGCTTTTTTGCATTAAGCGAATACGGGCTGCAATCCTGCAGGCAACATTTTTGCAGCAGGATGACTCATGAAACAGCAACAATTACAACGAGGGGGAACAGAGCGCATGTCGATGAAAGCAATCAGACAACACGAGTTTTCATCCAGCTCCCCTACATTGTAGCATATCAGGGTTTTATGGAATGGGAAAGCATAAACATTCAGCGACGCGTATGGCATTTGCCATAGCGTCGCGCCAGCGCGTATGGGGTGAAACCCCATAGCGCGACCCCCAAAAAACTCAGAATGTGTAGACGATATCGCGCTGTGCGAATCGGAAGCCTTTGGATTTTGCGTTTTCGATATCGTCGCTGGAGATGTCGTCGGCGTAGTGCATCAGGCAGATATGGCTTGCGACATCGGGCGGGAGTGTGGCGAGTTCTTCGAAATAGGTGTGTACGCCGCCCGGAGTGTATGGCGAGAAAGTGACATCGTGAAAGATGGTATGGATGCCGCTTCCGAGGAGTTGATCGATGACGCGCCGGGAGAAAACGCAGTCGGCAGTAAAAGCGACGACATTGTTGAGAATAAAGCCGTATGCGGGTCTTTTTTTGATGTGGCTGACCATGAATGGCTCGCACATGATGCCGCAGATTTCGCGGGGGGAACCTGGCTTGAAGATATGGACATCGGCGTAATCGTCCAGCGTCAGAACCTGGAGACCATCATCGCGTTCGACGGTGGTTTCGAGCGATGCCCTGAGGCAATTATCCCAGATATCATAGCCCAGCGGTGCCGTGCCGCGAGCGGAGAGTCCCTCGGGAAGCCATAGGGAAATGCGGCGTTTTTTGCCCTGGAAGTAGTTGGTAAAGAGGAGTTCTTCGAGCCCCAGGACATGGTCACCATGCAAATGCGAGATGATGACAGAGTCGATTGAGGTGAGCGGCACATCAAGCGCATGCAAAGCAAGCGGGCACAACACTCCGCAATCGAGCAGGCACGTGCGATCGTCTGCACGAAGGATGGCATTCGTGTTAAAATTATGCGGCGGTTTGGAACTCGCGTTCCCTGTGCCGATGAACTGAAGTGTAAACCCTGTCTCACTCATGATCGCATCTGTAGCATTGCGATGCTTCAATACATCAATGGATAAATATATTTATATTGATGCAACAGTTCAACTGATTTGCGACAATTTGAGGCGCGACCAAAAAAAACCAGAAAACACTTGATATTCGACTGAATTTGCGTAATATGCGCTCGCTTTTTTGCGCAGTGCTGTAATGGCCTCGCATCGGTTAGTTTATTTTTTGACGTCGCCGTAAGGGCGTGACACTAAAGTAATCAAAAGGAGCTTAAAATGGCCCGCAAATGTGCATTTACCGGTAAATCCCCGCTCGTGGGTAACAACGTTTCCCATGCTCACAACAAAACCAAAAAGCGTCAGCTTCCCAACATCCAGAACAAGCGCATCTATGTAAGCGAGCTCGGTCGTTTCGTCCATATCCACCTTTCGACCCGTGCGCTGCGCAGCGTGAGCAAACTCGGTCTGATGGCTTATATGGCACAGAACAATATCCAGCTCAAAGACATCGAAGTGTAATTCGATTTGAAGCGACACAAGATAAAGCACCGTTCGCGGTGCTTTTTTTGTATGGAGTAAAGGGTGAAGCGTATTCCCGTTTGGAGAGCATGGTCAGCCGCAATTGCAGCTGCGCTGACGATTGGCGGATGTATGGAATCGAACTGTCCTGCGCCTGGTATAGGTGCCGGCGAAAACATCCAGTCGTCGTCGATTCAACTCGCACAGCATATTGCCCAGGCACTGCCTGCAGAAATCGCGGATCGTGCACAACAGCGAGTGGACGAAATGCGGCAGTCAAAACAGCAATCCATTCAGGATGCGCGCGCCAAAGCCGAAGCCGCCTATCAGGCTGCGAAAGAACGCAAAGAGCGCCCTGCCCCACCCCCTCGTCCCAAACTCGATATCGATAAAAAACTCATCGATAAACTGCCTGGTTTTCGACATGAATCCCTCATTGCCGAACTGTATGGCGTCGAAACCCCGAATCGTCGACATTTCTTTATTCAAGACAAAAAGCTCACACCGGCAGCAAATGCTCTGCTCGATACGTTGCAGCTCGTCGATATGCATGCGCTGAATGTGAATGAATTCGCCCCGGATACGCTCCGTGAGCTGGCACAAAAAGTCGACAGGATGCAGGAAATCCTTGCAGATCCGCAGCGTCATCAGCTCAATGTGCACGAGATTCGGGCACTGGCAAAGGCGATTGACAAAGGCCTCACCATCGACGGACAAACCATTGCGCCCGACGCATTTGCTGCAATGGATGAGAATAAACAGCTCGAGACGGCACTTGAAGCACTGTGCAATTTCGACACCACGCCAATCCCCAGAATCGCGGCAAATTGCGAGCGGGAGCGCGAGAATATTGAAGAACGCGCGGCTTTGGCAGATGCTCTGGAATTTGCACTGGCCGACGCATGGATCGCCTATGCCGAACAGATGAAATACGGCAATCTTGAGAAATTTTCGGACGAAGAGCTCGAAAAATACTCGACTCAGGATAACCCAAACGAAATTCATCCCAAGTATCATTCCAAAATCATTGAAACGCGCCTGGCCGTGGCTACCGAAGCACTTTTTCGAAATCCTGCAGCAAATGCGGTAAGCCAAATCCTGGACGATTTGGTGCCCAAACATGAGCAATATGCCCGGCTTCAGCAAGCGCGTGACAGATACCGGACGATTGTCGATAACGGCGGTTGGCAGGTTGTGCCCCCCGATCGCATGTTTGCCGGTGGTCATGCTCCGCTCGTTAAAAGTCTCAAGACGCGTTTGTCTGTTGAGGGCTATTATGAAGGCGATATCGATGACAGCTTTGATCGAACGCTTACCGAAGCCATTCGAAAGTATCAGCTGCATCATCAGCTGGATGAAACCGGTGCTGTTGATGAGGTATTCTGGCGCAGTCTGAATGTGAAAGCTGAACAGCGCCTGGCGGAAATCGAGGTCAACATTCGCCGCTGGCACAAGACTCTATTTGAGCCCCGCGAAACATACATTTACATCAATATTCCGTCCTTCTCGGTCGAATTCTGGGCAGATGGCAAACACATATCGACGCATCGTGCTGTCGTGGGCAGCTCGACCAGAATCTGCAATACGCGCACGCAGGAATGGGAATTGATGAACTCGACTCGTCTGATGCATTCCCGCATGACATATCTCGTTTACAATCCTTTCTGGAATGTGCCGCCAAGGATCGAGGTCGACGAGTTCTGGCCTAAAATCAACGCAGATCCCAAATGGCTCGCCACAACCGATTACGAGTATTTTACGCCCAAGGGCGGTGGTCGCGTGCTGCGGCAAAAACCCGGCGAAAATAATGCACTTGGCCGAGTGAAGCTCATTTTTCCCAATCGCTACAACATCTATCTCCACGATACGCCAAAACAGGGAATGTTTAATTATCCCGTGCGCGCCTTTTCGCATGGGTGTATACGTGTCGAAGGCGCCACCAAGCTGGCTAAAGCGATTCTCGAACACGACGGACAATACGACAAAAAAGCGGTCGACCGGTTCTTAAAATCACAGACCGAGCATCCGATCGATCTCAAATCGCCCATTGATGTGTTTATCGAATACCATACGGTGACGGTTGACGATACGGGAGAACCCTATTTTCTGGCTGATATCTACAAAATCATCAAAAACGAAATTGATCCGCCAACCGCATTGGAACGTCGCTGCAACCCAAGTACGGATCGCACAAGTTCATATCGTTCGGGCGCTGGCGAGGATTCCGGACCATAGTTCTGTGTGATGCGAGGCGATATTACCGGGAAATTGGCATGTGGTGCGCTACAGTATTCCTGGAGCAGCAAATCAAAGTGAGGATATGAGATGACAGAACATAAGCATGAAGATTGTGGATGCGAACACGAGCACTGTGGATGCGAACACGAGCACTGTGGATGCGAAC
>CAMKRB010000150.1 GCA_946415045.1 uncultured Myxococcales bacterium | reverse complement strand
TGTCAATTTGAAGAATATCATCGACAACCTGGCGGTTGTGGCGACGGGCAACTGGCGCAAGGTCGAGATGGCAGTCGAAGCACAGGTCAAGGAAGTTCTGACGGATGAGAACGCGGTGGCCGTCGAGATGGCACATCGCGTGGCCGATTATGCGCTGAGCGCGGGTGCACTCGATCGCGCTGTCGAAATGATGCGCCGCACCAGCCGTAAAGTGCCCGAAGACCTGAGCCTGAAATGGCGTCAGGCTATCCTGAGCCGCGATCAGAAGAAATGGAATGCCTACGTCGATGTGCTGAGCAAAGAGCTCATCAACACGACCGATAAAGTCGAGGAAAAAGCCGATATCTATAACGAAATGATTCGTATTTACCGCGATGAGACAAAGCAGGAAGCGCAGGTCGTCAAGACCTACGAGGCTTTGATTGCCGCGGATCCGAACAACGAAGAGGCACTCGCCAGCCTGGTCGATATTTATGAAAAGATGCGTCGCTGGCAGGATTTGATCAAGCTGCTGGATGCCCAGGCCGAGGCCAGTGAGGGCGAGCGCAAGGTCGATTATTATCTGCGCATCGCTAAGATATACCTCGAAAAGATGACGCGTAAGATGGACGCCATCAAGTATTTCGAGAATGTGTTGTCGGTTGATCCGGTGCACAACGAATCCCTCAAACAGCTCAAAGAGCTGTATACCGAACGCCGCGACTGGGAAAAGCTGATCGACGTTCATCGCAAGGAACTGGGGCTGATCGACAGCGTCAGTGATCAAATCGAATTGATCAAGACGATGGCGGATATTGCCAAGACCAAGATGCGCAACAACGGCGTGGCAATTGAGATGTGGAACCTGGTGCTGGAGCGCGACGCCGAAAACAGCGAGGCCCTGCAGGCACTGGAGGGGCTGTACGAAGGTGAGAAGCGGTGGGGCGATTTGGCTGGCATCGTGGAACGCAAGATCGCGTTAATGGGCGATGAACAGGCACAGTTTGTTGAACTCCAGAAACTGGGCCAGTTGTACAGCGACAAGGCCAACGACAATGTGAGCGCTATCGCGACGTGGCGTCGTGTTTTGGCCATCGATCCGTCGTATGCCAAGGGTGTCGACAACCTGCGCAAACTGTTGATTGAAGAACGCGACTGGGCAGCGTTGGAAGAGTATTATGCCGACAACAACATGATGCCCGATCTCGTCAAGCTGTTCGAGCAGCTGTCGAAAACACTCAAGGATGATGCGGACAAAAAGGCCGTGCTCCTGCGCGCTGCCGATGTCTATGAAAAATCTTTGGGCGACAGCGACAAGGCTATGGCAACACTCGAAAAGATCCTCGAGATCGATGCGAAGGATGCCGTGGCTGCCAAAGCACTGGTGCCTTATTACGAGTCGCGCGGCAAATATGAAGAACTGGCCAGAATGCTCGAGATTCTTCACAACAGCAGTGAGCCTGGCGAAGAACGATCGGCCTATGGTCTGCGCCTGGCCAAATTGTTCGAGACCAAACTTGGTAACGACCGCCATGCCTATGAATGGTATCTGAAGACTGTGAAGGAAGATATCCATTATATGCAGGCATTCGATGGCCTTGAGCGGGCATCGGGCAAGACCGGTCATGCACAGCAGGTCGTGGATCTGTTCAGCAAGCATCTGGAAAGCAGCGATGACGCCGAGTTCTGCCGCGAACTGAAATATCGCATTGGCTGCCTCGATCTCGAATATCTGGGCAAATCCGACGAAGCTCAGAAGATTTTTGAGGAATTGCTTGCAGACAATCCCGAAGACGTTCGGGCACTGGGTGCATTGGAGCGCATTCTGGAGCGCGAGGGCCGTTTCAACGAGCTGCTCGAAGTGAACGAGCGCCGTATGAAACTGGCAAAAACGCCGGAAGATATGGCCGAGACACTGCTCAGTGGTGCGAGAATTCATGAAGGTCATCTCAATGACAAGGCCGGTGCAATCGAATCCTATGAGCAGGTTTGCGAACTTCTGCCCGAAGATCCACGTCCGCTCGTCGAGTTGCACAGATTGTATGCCGAGACCGAGTCGTACGAGAGCCTTGCTCGCATCATTGAAAAACAGCTCGAATTGCTGGGCGCATCCAATGCTTTTGGTGAGACCAGAACGGATGCCGAACTGAATGAAGAGGGAATTGCCGGTGTGGTCTATGGTGCACGTCTTGTGCGCAAGGAAGATTGCACGGCAGAATGGGTTGAACGCACGGTTCATGGCCTGGATCCCGAAGATGCCATCGTGCTGTGGTACGAACTTGGCGAAGTCTATCGCAACCATCTGTCGGAGTACGACGCAAGCGTGAAGTGCTACGACAACATCCTGCTGCTCAAGCCGGATCATGCAGAGAGCGTCGCAGCCCTCGAAATGCTGCTTGAAAACGGTGTGAGTGTCGACACGATTTGCCTGGCACTGTCGAAAGTCTATGCACTTGAAGAGAAATATGAGCAGTTGCAGGGCGTTCTGGTCAAGCTCGCCGACAGCCTGACCGACAGCCGCGATAAGATGACCTACCTGATTTGCGCATCGCAGATTAACAGCGAAATTCTTGAGAATTCGGATGGTGCGCTCGATTGCATGGGTCGTGCGCTGGCCGCAGAACCTGCGAGTGCATTTGCATTGGCACTGCTCAAGGATGCCGCCGACAGATACGATTGCTGGGAACGCGTGATCCACATGATCGAGGAGGTTTCCGATTCGATTTCGAGCGAACAGGAGCCTGAACTCGCGACACAGTATGCACTCGATTTGGGCAATCTGTGGGAACAGCATCTCGATAACCGCGAAAAAGCTATCGATTATGGTCGTAAGGCACTTTCGATTGGCAAGTCCAATATCGAAGTCATCAATTACCTCAAAGATACATTCTCGCGCCTCGAATCGTGGGTGGATGTGATTTCAGCGCTGCGAGCCGAAGCCGCGCTTACCGAAGATGACGATGCATTGCTCGCACTGAACATGCAGATCGCCACAATCTATGAGATCAATCTCGACAAGAAGGATTCGGCAATCGATACATTGATCGAAATCCTCGAGAAACATCCCGAAAACATGGAAGCCATGGAAGCCCTCGACCGGCTGTATGTGGCAAGCGAACGCTGGGAAGAAGCGGTTTCCAATTGCGAGCGCCGTCTCGAGCTTATCGATGATACGGCAAAACGCGATGAAATCGAGTGCCACATGGCTTCGCTTCTGAGCGAGCATCTGAATGAGGCCGATCGCGCATTTGATATTTACAGCAGCATCCTTTCACATGATGCACAGAATCCGATGGCCGTTGAGGGTCTGGAACACATGCTTTCGGCCAACGAAGGCAGCATCGTCGAGCAGATCACCGATTTGTTGCTGCCGATTTATGATGACAAGGGTGAGTGGGAAAAACGTTGCTGGGCAGACGAACAGCTGCTGCGCGTGATTCCTGATCCCGACAGACGCCGTGAATTGCTGCACGAAATCGCCGGTCTGTATGAACAGCGCGGCGGTGATCATGAGAAGGCCTATGAGGCTTTCGCTCGCAGCCTTAAAGAAGATCTGCGCTGCCAGGATACGATCGATCAGCTCTTCAACTACGCCGATGTGCTCGATAAATGGGGCGATTTGGTCAAGGTTATGGAAGCAGCGACGACAGATTCGGACGATCCCGAAGCTGCCCGCGTGATTCGCGGCATGGTGGCAGAGGTTTATCGCGAGCACCTGGATGATGTCGATTCCGCAATCGCTACCTATGAATCGATTCGTGAGCAGGCTCCCGAAGATGTCGAGGTTCTGAATTCTCTCGAAGATTTGTATCGCAACAAGGAATCGTGGAAAGAGCTGGCTGAAGTGCTGATGGCCAAGGCCAAGCTCGCCACCGATCCCGATGAGCGCAAGGGACTGTTGTTCCAGGCCGCTTCACTCAATGAGGAAATCCTTGGTGATGTCGATGCTGCTATCGCCATTCACAGCGATATCCTCGTGGAAGAAGCTGGTGAACCGACAGCACTCGATTGCCTCGAAAGATTGTACACAGGCAAGGAAGCGTGGACTGAGCTGCTGGGCGTACTGACTGCCAAGAATGAGAACGCCGAAGACGATGAAACTCGTAAATCGCTGTTCTACAAGATGGGCGAGCTTCAGGAAACCAAACTCAACGATTTGTCTGGCGCGATTGAAACATACAACAACGTGCTCTCCATCGATCCCGAAGATGCTCAGGCTTTGGAAGCTCTCGACAGATTGTATCTCGCCAATGGCGATATGCCGAACCTGCTTGAGATTTTGCAGCGCCGTGAAGCAATTGCACAGGACGATGAATCCCGCGTCAACTTCAAGTTCCGTCAGGCTGAATGTCGTTTCCGCAGTCTTGACGATTGCATGGGAGCTATTGAAGATTACCGCGCAGTATTCGAAATCGATGCAGCACATGAAGCGAGCATTGCTTCACTCGAAGAGATTATTGGTGTGGGCGGTGAACCCGCAGTTGAGGCAGCCAAGGTACTCCAGCCTGTGTATCAGGGTCTGGAACGCTGGCCGGAACTCGTCAAGGTCGACGAAGTACTTGCAGCCGGCAGCGAAGATGTTGAAGAACTCATCGGTTTACTCGGCACGATCGGTATGATTCAGGAAGAAATGCTCGAATCACCGAAGGCCGCGTTTGACGCATGGTTCAGAGCATTATCGCACGATGCAACCCGCGATGAATCCTGGGAAAAAGTCGAATCTCTCGCCGATGCTTGTGATTGCAATGCAGAACTCGTCGAGAAACTCGATGCGCTTATTCCCGAACTTTCGAGCGATGCTTCTGCGGCGATTATCGTTGCCAAACATCTCGCCAAAATCCATGAAGAAAAGCTCGCACAGCCCGAAAAAGCCATTGAAGCCTTGCAGCGCGTACGCGAGATGGATTCCAATGATGTCGAAGCCATCCATGGTCTGGACAGACTTTATGAAGGCCTTGAAAAGTGGAATGAACTCGCCGATTTGCTCCATACCGAGATCGATATTGCCGAAACCGATGATGAGCGTCTGAACAGCTACTACAGACTCGGTGCAGTACAGGAGATGTACCTGCAGAACTATGACGAGGCTGTGAACAGCTATAGTGAGATGCACATGCTCGTTCCGGGACAGCCCGAAGCAATCGAATCCCTGCACCGCATCTTCGACGGCGGTCATTGCTGTGCAGCAATTGCTGATATCCTCGAATCCTACTATCGCGGCATCGAAGCATGGGAGAACCTGGTCGATCTCGATCTCACATTCGTCGATCATATCGAAGAACACGACGCCAGATACGACAAGTTTATCGAAATTGCTGATGTTTACCTCGATCAGCTTCAGATGATCCCCGAAGGTTTGGCCATCTATGGTCGCGCACTTTCGGAGCGCCCGGGCGATGATCTGTGCCTGACCAAGATCGATGAACTCAGCGAAATTATTCAGGATTGGTCCAATAATGTGGCCTATTATCAGAGTGCAATCGATGCCTGCAGTGACGATGTCATCAAGCAGGATTTAACACTCAGAATGGCCCGTACGTGCGACGAACATCTGGGCGATTTCGAAAATGCCGAGAAATACTATCTGGGTGTGCTCGGTTATGATGCAGAACATCTCCCCAGCCTCGAAGCACTGGATCGCATCTATGCAGCCCAGGAACGCTGGCAGGATTTGGTTGCGATTATTCGCCGCGAAATCCCCGTGGTCGATTCCGACGATACCAGAATTCAGCTCTACATGAGATTGGGTGCTGTTCTGAACGATGTTCTGGGTGATGGCGATGCGGCGATCGCTGCATACAACGAAATTCTCAATATCGATTCCTCCTATTGGGATGCACTCGCTGCACTTGAGTTGATCTATCAGGGGCGCGAGGATTGGAATTCGCTGTGTGATATCTATGAGAAGCAGGCAGCCGTCAGCAATGATGACAATCAGCGCGTTGAGTTGTGGGGCAAGATGGCCCAGCTCGACAGCGAGATCCTTGACAAGCCAAACGATGCCATCGATTTGTGGTATCAGGTCATCGATGTTTTGGGCGACAATCTGGTTTCGTTGCAGAACCTCGAAGTCCTGTTCATTCGTCAGGAACGCTGGGCGGATATGGCTGATGTCGTGGAACGCCAGTTGCCGCTGTGCACTGAAGATCCGGCGCTTCATATCGAAACCTATCGTAAGCTTGGCCGCGTCTATCGCGATAAACTCGAAGACAACGAAAGATCTCTCGACTACTGGAAACAGGCTCTTACCGATGATCCGAACGATCTCGAATCACTGCGTTCCATCGAGGCTTTGGATGAGGCTCTGAACGATTCCGATGATTTGGCCGTCACGCTGCGCCAGATTCTGGTCAGCAACCAGCTTCAGCTCGAAGATCAGCTCGCATGCGCCATCAAACTCGCTGGCGTGCTCGATGGCCTTGGCCGTGTCGATGAAACCATCGAAATCTGGAACTATGTACTCGATCTCGATGGCACCCATATGCAGGCACTCAATGAACTTGAGCGTTTGTATGAGGGTGAGGGCAGATGGGAAGATGTCGTCAGCACATTGCAGAAAAAGATCAATGTTGTCGACGATCTCGAGCAGAAGATCGAATTGTGGCAGCAGATTGCCAAGATCTGGGAAATCCAGGTCGGCAATATCGATAATGCAGCCGCTGCATATCAGAGCATCCTCGATCTCGATCCCAACCGCGATGCCACTTTCGATACCCTCGAAGAGTTGTATACCAACTACGAACGCTGGCAGGATCTCCCCAATGCTTATATGGAACGCGCTGATGTGGTTTCAAGCCGCGATCAGAATATGCGCCTGGATCTCCTCTTCAAGGCTTCGAATGTTGCCGAAGAGAAACTCGACAATGCCGATACCGCATTCCTCATTCTCCAGACCGCGATTCCGGAACACTGGCGCAATGAGAAACTTCATGCTGAACTCGAAAGACTCGCAGAAAAGACCGGCAAGTGGAACGACCTCGTTCTCATCTATGAGGGCATGATCGAGTCCTGCCAGGTTCCCGCCGATGCGCTTGCACTCCACAATACGGTTGCACGCTGGTACTTCCATCACCTCAACAACAACGAGGCTTCGTGGCAGCATTTCCAGTACGTTCGCAGCCAGGATCCGGGCAACCTCGAGTGCCTCGAAGCTATGTCCGAGATCTTCTACAGACTCGGCAACTGGGATGAACTCGTCAATTGCCTGGGTGAACGCCTCGAACTCACGACCGTTACCGATGATCGCGTCACGCTCTTCCTCGAACTCGCCAAGGTTTATGAAGAGAAGATCGGCGATATCGGACAGGCCATTGATTTCTATATCCAGGCTTTCAAACTCAACGAACAGCGCCTCGATGTTATGAAGGAACTGGCCCGCATCTACGAGGCCGCAGAACATTGGAACGAACTCGTCGATATCCTCGAACGCGAAATCGCCGTTATCGAAGATACAGAAGAGAAAATCGCTGTTCAGTACAAAGTCGGTGTGGTGCAGGAGAATTGCCTGTACAACAACGAAAAAGCTTCGGATGCCTATCAGGCCGTTCTGGCGCTCGATCAAACGCACGCAGATGCGCTTCGTTCGTGCGAACGCACGGATATCGCTCTCGAACGCTGGTCTGATCTCATCAAGATCTATGAGCTGCAACTCGCTGCGTTCTTTGAGCCACAGGATCAGATGGATATCTACGCCAAACTGTCCCGTGTGTATGAAGATCACTTCGATGACCTTGAAAATGCCATTACCAATATGGTTCAGGTCACCCTCATCGATCCGGCCAATGTCAACGCCATTCAGGAACTCGAGAGACTCTACGAAAAAGCTGAAAGATGGCAGGACCTCATCGATACCATCAATACGCATATCAATACGCTCTATGATACGACACAGCACGTTGAGCTCTACAGGAAACTCGGTGAAGTCTATCGCGATAAGATGCAGGATGCCTATCATTCCGTCGAATCGTTCCAGAACCTCATCGGCATTACCCCCAATGATGTCCCCGCGCTCTACGCACTCGCAGATCTCTACGAAGCAAGCGAGGATTACATCAGCGCCATCAGTTACCTGAACGAGGTCATCGCCAATATCTCCGATAATGACGAAGCAACTGACGTTCACTACAGAATCGGCGATATCTACGACAAGAAACTCCAGGATGACGTCGCTGCCGAAGAAAGATACAAAATCTGTCTCGATCTCAATGCGGCCTATATGCCGGCCATCGATGCTCTCGCCAATATGTATG
>CAMKRB010000149.1 GCA_946415045.1 uncultured Myxococcales bacterium | reverse complement strand
CCACAGTTCGCAATATCAAATCCGCTTCGTCTCTCGCGCATGGCGCTTCGACTTGCGCATTTGATTTGCTCACTGGCCTCTCGACTCGCACCGTTCACCGGACGGTGCTCATCTCGGGCCCCCGCCAACATCGTGTTGGCGGGAAATTCGTTAGCGCATCATGACGGCCTGCGGCCGTAATGTTTGGTGGTGCGCGGAATTGTTACGACCGGGTGCAGATTGCTGAGATTTGTTGATTATTATTCGCAAATTCTATGGTAGAATATGGCGGGTTTTGTGTCTTTAGCTGACCTTTTTTGTTCAAACCATGAAAATACGTCTTTCCACCATCTTCATCTGGCTGCTCACCGCATTATTGCTCGCCGTCAATCTGTGGGCCTATTATCACTATATCTGGGCCCCCGACCTGGACACACTGGAATTCACAAATTTCGATGTCAACCGCGTGATGAACCAGATTCCGGGCGTGAACAGACCTTTGCCAGATACACTCGTTCAATACTGCGCATTTCACCTCAAGTGGCTGGGATTGCTGGCATTCTGGCCGATTTTGCTCATTCCGGCCAAACATTCGCTCAGCGATTTCCCGGTCTGGCAGCGCATATTGAGCTTGTTTATACGCGTGGCGCTGCTCGCACTCGTCGTGCTCGCGCTCGTCGATATTCAGAAAACCGACGAAACAAGCCGTGTTGCAATCGTCTACCTCGTCGATGTGAGCGAATCGGTGCCCGACGATATGCTCCAAAATGCGCACGACCAGATTCAGAGCGCACTTGCACAAAAGAACGACGAAACGAGCATCCGTGTCGTCACCTATGCGCAAAATCCGCAAATCGTAACCATTCCGGACAATGGCGAATTACCGGCATTTGAACGGCATCCGATTACCGATGCCAACAGCAGCACCACCGATATCGAAGCCGCACTGCGCTTCAGTTATGCGCTGTTTCCCGAAAACCATGTTCGCCGCATCGTTCTGCTGGGCGACGGCAATCAGACGCAGGGCGATGCGCTTTCCGAAGCTGCCCGCGCCCGTGCCCAGGGCATCCGCATCGACACCATCCACCTGGACGCCGCACCGGTGCGCGAAGTCATGCTCAAATCCACCGAAGTGCGCGATCGCGACAATCTGCGCGTCGGAAAGCCTTTCGAAATCACACTCGAAATCTATGCCACCCATCAGACCACGGCAAAACTCAGCCTCACCAAAAACGATATCCCGGATCCCAAAGCGTCTCGCGAAATCACACTTGAACCCGGCGACAATTATATCAGTGTGACGACTGAAGGCGATGCCCCCGGCCTGCTCACATGCAAATTCAATCTCGAAGGCATTGATGCTGCCGAAGACCGGTTTGCCGAGAATAATGCCATTGTCGAACAGCTCAACATTCTGGGCAAACCCAAAGTCCTTTACATCGAGCAAAATAGCACGAATGCGTCATATCTCCAGCGCGCGCTTGCCGGATACGGCGAATCAAGCGGTCAGGATTTCGAAGTCGAAGTGAGAGGCCCTTCGGGCATGCCCACATCCATGCGCGAAATGCTCAAGTATTCTGCGGTAATTCTGGGCGATGTGCCCCGCGAGACCAATCAGGGACGCACGAATGTGACGACCCAGAACATGAATCTGGTGCAGGATTATGTGCGCAAGCAAGGCGGCGGATTCATTGCCATTGGCGGCGATCAGGCGTTCGGACTGGGCGGCTACCAAAATACGGTCATCGAAAAAATTCTTCCCGTCGATTTCAAGAATGATACGCCGCAAAACAAGCAATCATCCGCGATTGCATTCGTCATCGACAAATCCGGTTCGATGCGCGAAAACCGCGCACTCGACCTCGCCAAAGAAGCCGCAAAATCCAGTGTGGCCGCACTGAATGCGCAGGATCGCGTGCTCGTCATCGGATTCGACGACGCGCCATACACCGTCGTTCCCATGACCCGCGCCGTCAACCGCAGCAGCATCAACAGCAAAATCTCCAAAATGTCGCCCAACGGCGGCACCAATATCAAAGATGCGCTCGAGATGACCTATCTCGAAATGGCCATGGTTTCGGCCAAAACAAAGCATGTCATCCTGCTCACCGACGGCCGCAGCCCCTACTCCGGGATTGACGCGCTGGTGCGCGAAATGGCCCGCGCCCGCATCACCGTTTCGACCATCGCACTCGCAAATGCAGACACCACGCTGCTCAGCCGCATCGCCAACCTCGGCAAGGGCCGCGCATACGTCGCCAAAGACCCAAGCTCCGTCCCGCGCATCTTTGTCGAAGAAACCAACCGCGTCGCCAACCAGGCCATCGTCGAAACCCCGTTCACACCAAGCGTCGCGCGCAGTCACGATATGGTCAAGGGCGTCACGATGCAGACGCTGCTCGGATACGTCGCAACCAAAGCCAAATCCGGTGCCCAGACCATCCTCAAAGCACCCAGCGGCGCACCAATCCTGGCCCACTGGTCGCTCGGCACCGGCAAAACCACCGTATTCACCAGCGACGCCAAGAACCGCTGGGCCTCTGCGTGGATTAAAAACTCCTCCAATTTCGCCAAATTCTGGGCCCAGGTCGTTCGCTCAACGATGAAAACCGACGAAGAAACGCGCTTCGACATGATCGTCAAACGCGAAAACGACCGTGCTCGCCTCATCATCGACGCCATCAGCGAAAACGATACGTTCCTCAACGGACTGGACATCACTGCCGAAATCGAACGTCCCGACGGCGAAAAATTCAGCATCACACTGCCGCAAACCGCCCCGGGTTTCTACGAAACGACCATCCCGCTCAGCATTTACGGGGCCTACCAGGCTCGCGCCGATCTCAAACAGGGCGACGAAGACATCGGCGTCGCGCAAAAAACATTCGCCATGCCCTACGCGCTCGAATTCGCGCAGCCCGCGCCCACATTCGAACTGCTCGACGCCATCGCCGAAACTGCCGGCGGCAAAGTCGACCCGGATTTCGCCACCATCGCCGACCCCGAAGGCTTCAAAATCCGCTCTTTCACACCGCTTTTCTACTATTTCCTGTGGATTGCGCTGGTCTGCCTCATTCTCGACGTGCTCTTCCGCCGCATCCGGTTCGCGCTCAAATAGCTGCTCGAGGAGGGGGAATGCCCCCTGCGCGGCTATTGGCCACAGGCCAATGCGCCGACTACCCCCTGCGCGGCTATTGGCCACAGGCCAATACGCCCGCGCCGCGCCGCTATGGCTTGCGCCATACGCGGCGCCATCCCCCCAAAAATGCCACAGAAATACAAATATATTTTCAAAAGCCCGTAGGGCTTTCATATCCATAGCCCCCGGCAACGCCGGGGGATTAACGAATTCCAAATACAGAACCCCATAGGGGTTCAATATACAATGGCCAGGATCTGATAAGATCCACACAGCCTCCCTGCGAAGCTAAAAAAAAACCCCGATTCATACGAACCGGGGATTATAGAAGCGAATCGCTGTTCAGATTAATCTGCGCAATCCGGCAATTCATCCTTATCTTTCATCTCGAAGATCTTCGTCATATTTTCGAAATAATCGATATTTGCCTTGTCGAAACAGCCTTTCTTTTTGGGCGGCTCGATAGTACGCTTGCATTTGTTTGCTTCGTCGACAACGGTTTCGGGAACACCATTGGGCAGTTCTACACACTCATAACCTTCACGATGACAATCAGCGTCAACCTCACAGGTGCGCAGACACATATCAAATCCAACGTTTGCATCCAAAAGCAGTTTTTTGAGATCCAAGTTAAGACCAATTGCTTCTAGTTGTATCTTTTTGCTCAGTTCAATTTTTTTTGCGATGGAATAACTAAACAAAGTACTTCCATCCGGACAATAATTTTTACCTTCTGCGATAGCAGCTTCGTTTCCGCTGACGACATCGGCATGATTACCCGTATTAATCTTTTTCACCAGGCCTGTATCTTTATTCAAAGGATCACTTGCCAATGGGTTTCCATCAATACCATTTGATCTCAAAGATGCTAGTGGACTTTCATTTTTGTCAATGAATATTGATGCATCTAATTTATCACCGATATCAATAGCGGCTGCGATGCAATACCCTTTAGGTGACGTAAACTTGATACCCTTAGTCGCCGATAAATACTCATCTGCCATTTTTTTGGCCAGAGCACCAATATTCTCATTTGGCAGCATTGCTTTAATTACACTATTCTCTAAAATTGGAACGACATCTTCATTTATAATCCTAGAAATACCAGAAGGAAATTGGATTGTCGCATCATAAAAACAACCAGCAGTCATACCATTGGGAGCGACCAGTTCGTCACAACCACTAATATTAGCTGCACCGGGGAAGTAATTAGGTGCAACTATCTTGTCATCGTCTTTAATCTTTGCAAGTATGTCAGCCACCTTTATATCCAAATTGATGATAAGAGAAGCAAGACCACCGGTTTTAACATACAATTGTTTCGCATCTTCAGAGAATAGATCTTTCAGCTCTTTTCCTGTAATGATGATTTCACAATTATTCAAGCATTCACATTCACCGCCGATAACCGAATCAGGAACAAGAATACACTGACCATTCTGATATACCTTGCCCTGCGCAATGCACAATTCTTCATCTGTACGGGTTTTGCATTCCCCCTGATTGCAGTAAGCGTTACTGCCGGTGCACTCAATAACTCTATACTTATTGTTTTCACAAACTCTTTTGGCACCCTCGTGAGCGCAAATAGGCGCTTCAGTGTTTTCGCATTCATATTTGCACGAAAGTGACTGGGTATCACACAGTTTATTATCTGCACCGCAATCAGTTTTTTCAATTCTTTTGGTCGAAGTATTGCATTTTTTCAGCACCAAACCATCACATCTTGACTCTTCTTCGGTGCAGTCATGTTCTTCGCAAGCTTTGGCTTCGGCATTGCAAACCTGACCTTTGGCTTCGCAATCTTCATTTTCAAACCGGTTGTTCACACATTTGCGCAATACGCCATGATCGCATACGGCTGTATCGCCTTCACATTCCTTATCTACAGGACCACTCTTTGGTACACAGGCATTGTTTGAACAAGTCTGATTATTAGCAGAGCAATCGGTTTCCTTCAGTGTGCCGCCTTCACATTTCTTGAGGACATCGCCATCGCATTTGGTATCAGCCTCTGTACAAGTGGGCAAATTGCCTTTATCCTCGCATCTTCCGCCCGAACAAACCAGGTTATTCTCTGTACAATCGATTGGGGTAATCTTGCCGCCCTCGCACTTATTCAAAATATCGCCGCTGCAAACGTCAGCAGTACACTCAGGCTGGGGCTGGGGCTGGGGAGCAGCTGTATTGGATTCACTGCCGGAATCGTCGGTGCAGCCATATGCCCCAAACGAAAGTGCAGCCATTGCCGTAAGTGCCAGAATCTTCTTTGAAATTGCCATAATTTTTTCTTCCTTTATTGTGTTTATTCTCACGCAGAATATCTTCTGCAAAATCATGCCTGCCTATAGCAGACTTTATTTCCGTTTCAATACGCCCGATGAAACTCTATGCTTTCATCAGGCAATCCCGTCTGTCTGGTGATTAAAAACCTGTTGCGGTATATTCGTTTGTCGTGCCATCGAAATTCTTCTGATGATAGCAGAATTTCGCATTGCCTTTCTGCATGCAGGTCATCTCGCCGGCTTTATTGCAATCGTCGTCGGTGTTGCAGCTGCGGGCACAGGTTTTGTTCGTGATTCTCGTATTCTTTCCCATAATTTTGTACTCAAATACGGACTCGATCAAAGTGCTTCCTTTTGGGCATTTGGTCATCGCAGCGGCATCGCCGTATGCAGCCATTCTGCAAAGGCCATCGGCACCATCCTCCAGCGGCTCGCAGCCAACTGCCGAGATGGCACAGTAACCTTGTGGGAAATAGGTTGATGGAGCAGTAGTTTTGTATTTCTCATCAATGGTGCGCAGACAAACTTTCTGGCCGCCCGGGACATCTGCAGCGCTCACTTCTGTACAACCTTTAATCATCGCATTGCCCGTAGGTGCAGGAAGTGGCACATCCATCGCCTCGCAGCCATCGCCAATGCATTCACAGGCAGTTCCAATCCAATTCGGCGTATCGACGACATTCAGAACCGAACCAGAACCATTCTCACTGTTGCCGTTTTTATTATCGTCATCATCGGTGCATCCGGCTGCCAGCAGTGCACCAGCCATCATTCCAGCCAAAAGCCATTTATTCAATTTCATCGCAATCCTCTGGTGCATCCGCACCGAATGAATCCTTGTAATCGCGCAGTCAGCAAGACTGCGATCCCGATGCGGTCAAACGATGATGGTGCCAAATCATTCAAAAAAAAGTGTATCCGGTGCGCCCGCAGGGCGCAACCGCCAGCGCACTGCAGGAGCGCATGGCAATAGCCGGGGTAAGCGCAGCGTCCCACGGCTCCAAATATGAACGCGGCGTATCGCAGATAGCCGCGTGCGCGAGGCGTATCGGCGAGTTATCGAGCCGATAGCCTGCGCTGAAAAGGGGGCAAAAAACTACTCAAGCCCATATTTTTTCAGGCGATAGCGCATGCTTCTGAACGAAATTCCAAGCAATTTAGCGGCTTCGGTTTTGTTTCCGTTCGTCTTTTCGAGCGACTGTTCGATCAGCGATCGTTCCAGATTCTCGACGACGCCTTCGAGTTCGATGCCATCGCCCACTTTGACCTGCGCCAGAATCTCGGGATCAAAAGCCTCTTCTTCTCCCGACGGGATTTCATCGCCACGATCTCCGCGTTCGGTCGGTTTCAATGCGGGCTGCGATGGTTTGATATCATTCAGGCTGTTGCGCAGATAGGCTGGCAGCGACTGGATTCCAATTTGTGCACCGGTTTCAAGGGTAACGGCATGTTCAATAATATTCTCGAGTTCGCGCACATTGCCGCGATAATCGTAATTCATCAGAACCCGTCGCACATCGGCATCGACGCCCTCGATCGACTTGCCGAGTTCTTCGTTAAATTTGTCGATGAAATGCGCGATGAACAACGGAATATCGCTGCGGCGCTCCCGCAGTGCGGGCAGCGACACCTGAATGACGTTCAGACGGAAGAACAAATCCTCGCGAAACCGGCGCGCATCGACTTCGGCGCGCAAATCGCGGTTTGTCGCCGCAATAATCCTCACCGAAACCTTGATTTCCTGCGCACTGCCAACGGGCTGAATCTTTTTTTCCTGTATGGCGCGCAGCAGTTTTACCTGCATTTGCAGCGGGAGTTCACCGATTTCATCCAGAAACAGCGTCCCGCCTTCGGCTGCCTGAAAATAGCCGGTTTTATCCTTGGTTGCGCCTGTAAATGCGCCCTTGGTATAGCCAAAGAATTCGCTTTCGACCAGTGTTTCAGGGATTGCACCACAATTCACCGGTACGAAAGCCCCCTTGACGCCGCTGAGTTCATGAATCGTTCGCGCCACGACTTCTTTACCGGTGCCCGATTCGCCGTTGATGAGGATATTGGCTTTGGTCGGCGCCACACGCGATATCATGTCGAGCATATCGGTGATTTGCTGAGAATCGCCGACGATCTGGCGGCCTCCGATTCGGTCGCGCAAACGCCCGCGCATCGATTGCCGCCGGGCAGACGCCTTGTCGATCAAAGCCAGTATTTCGTCGCGCTTGAACGGTTTTTCGATGTAATCGTAAGCGCCGAGTTTCATCGCTTCGACTGCAGTCTGAGTCGTTGCATAAGCCGTCACCAGCAAAACCTGGGTGCTCGCATCGACCCGCTTTACGGCCTTTAAAACGTCAATGCCAGTGGCATCACCAAGACGATAGTCGGTGAGCACGACATCCCATGAAAGCCCTTCGTCTGATTTTTCGGCCTTCAAAATGGCCGATATGGCGTCTTTGCCCGAAGGAAACCCAGTCACCGCATGCCCCGCACGCGAGAGCATCATCTGCGTCATCTTCAGCACATTGACTTCATCTTCGACTATTAATACCTGCGCCATATCCAGTCCTGTTATTGCGCCGATTCGGCGCGCCCACGACAGAATAACGCAAAACATCATAACCGACAAATAACGTCATTTCTACCACGTTTTAACGACTTATGCCGAAGACGCTGCGTCAATTCACGACGCTGGGAGGATGGAATACCATTTACCCGGGGTTTCACCCCGGGCTGTGACATTGCGCCCATTCAGGGCGCTGGGGGATGTTTCCCAAAGCCATAAGCCATAAGCCATAAGCCATAAGCCATAAGCCATAAGCCATAAGCCATAAGCCA
>CAMKRB010000148.1 GCA_946415045.1 uncultured Myxococcales bacterium | reverse complement strand
AACCGCCGCATACGGCTCCACACAGGAGCCTCACGTCAGGATTTTGCGCCAGTTCCGCGACCAGGTACTCATGCAGTCTGATGCAGGAAAATGGTTCGTCAGAACTTATTACCGCCTGAGTCCTCCTGCTGCGCATTTCATCGAACAACACCCCACACTGCGAGCGGTGACACGTGCTGCATTGTGGCCACTCTATGGTTTCGCCTATTTGTTGATGTATGCCCCCATTGCCTTGTTTATGGGACTGAGCTTGCTGGTGGGCGGCATCGGTTACGCAATCTACCGCCGTCGACGCTCCAAAAATCAGGCTGCCCTGAACCGGGCTGCAATACTGCTCGCCACAGGCTGCGCTTTCGGTGCAGGAATGCTGGGATTTGAATCCTCCGCTCAGGCCGAATCCCCCGTCAATATGATGGTGGAACTCAAAGCCGGCCCCTATACCCCGGATAATCTCGGCAACGCTTATAAACAGCATTTTGGCGACAATGCGACATTCATCCTGGAAGGTGAATACGACTGGCAATTCTGGCGCGGCGTTGGAAGCCTCGGCCTCGGATTTCACCTCGGATACGGCAATGTCACCGGAAATGGTGTCGAGCGAAAAACCGGCGAAAAATCCGTCGACACCACCGAACTTCACTGGCTCCCGCTCCGTCTGTCCCTCGTTTATCGATTCGATTACCTCTGGACCCGTTTTGAATTTCCACTCACCATCTACGTAAAAGCCGGTTTCGATTATTCATTCTGGTGGATTTATAACGGCGCAGACTCAACCGCAAACGCCGATGGAAAAGAAGGATACGGCGGCACTTTCGGATTCCACGCAGTCGCCGGTCTGGCTTTCGTTCTGGATTGGCTGGCCCCCGATATGGCGACTTCTTTCGATGTCGAATGGGGCATCAACAATTCCTACATCTTTGCCGAATATATGTACGTTCAACTCGATAATTTCGGTGCATCCGGCGCCTTTGACTTGACCGAAAAAGCGACGTTCATGATTGGCCTCGGTCTGGAATTTTGAAGAACAGGTTTGTCTTGGGGCGACCACACGGGGTCGCCCATGCTCGCTTTGGGCGACCACACGGGTCGCCCATACGCTCGCCACACCGGGCTATCCCTGCGGGATACGCCCGGTGTTTTTTTATGTTCCATGAAACGTCTCTACTCGCTTTGGGCGACCACACGGGTCGCCCATACGCTCGCCACCGTGCTATCCCTGCGGGATACGCACGGTTTACAACATATATATCACCACACACACCTACATTCACTCACACCAATGCCGCAGATTCAATTTTAGTGCGGGGATGTTGAGGATTGTGGTATAAAAGGAAATCATGTATTTTGGGTAGAGGTTTGGGCTATCCAAACGAAACGCAACAGGAGGAATCATGGTAAACAAAGCAATACTGGTTGGACGTATTGGCAAAGATCCCGAAGCACGCACGACACCTGCCGGCAAGACGGTATGCCGTTTTTCACTGGCGACAGATACCGGATTCGGCGACAAACGTACCACCGATTGGCATAATATCGTTTGCTTCGACAAGCAGGCCGAGTTCTGCCGCAATTACATGCGCAAGGGTTCGCTTGTCTATGTCGAGGGCCGCATATCCACTCGCCAATACGAAAAAGACGGTGCCAAGCAATATATCACCGAGATCATCGCCAATACCGTGCAAAGCCTGAGTTCAAAAGGTGATTCCGGCGGCGCAGCCGGGAATTTTGATACGAGTGTCTACGATTCGCCGGCATACGGCGGCGGCAGCTCATACAGCGCACCAAGTCCGGCATCAGCCCCTGCACCCGCCGATAACTTTGGCGGCGATGACGGCATTTCAAACGACGATATTCCATTCTAATAATGACAGGTGTCGGCAGTGCAGCAGCTGCCGAATGATTTAACGACGGGATATGTGATGTATCCCTTGTTTTTTTAACGGAGAAGACTATGGCAAAACTGAAAATCGGTCCGGATAAACGCGGCAATGTCGCCATTTGTGAAGGCGGAAAAGTCATCTTTTATGGTGCAGCTTCGAGCGCACCCGATGTTGCGGTGGATGAAGTTCTGGACGCCAAAAACGCCGAAATTCTGCCGGGCTGGGTTTGCTCGCATACGCATCTTTACAGTGCTTTGTGCCCCTATGGCATGCCGGCACCCGAAAACAAGCCCGAGAATTTCACGCAGATTTTGGAACGCATCTGGTGGCGTCTGGATCGTGCGATTGACAAAGACATTCTCCGCGCTTCTGCTCGCGTTTATGTGGCTGAATGCCTGCTTCGCGGCACGACCTCAATCGTCGATCACCACGAATCCCCGAACTACATCGAAGGTTCACTCGATACCCTGGCCGATGCCTATGAAGAATTTGGTGCCCGCGGCCTTTTGACATACGGCGCAACCGACCGCAATTTCGGCAAAAGCGAAGGTAAACGCGGCATCGATGAATGCGTCCGCTTTATCAAAGAAAACAAGCGTCCGCTCGTCAAAGGTCTGGTTGGCCTGCATGCCCAGTTCACCTGCTCTAACGATACAATTAAATACGCCGGTGACAAAGCCCGTGAACTCGGCGTCGGCATTCATGTTCACGTCGCCGAAGGTTCGGCAGATGTCGAAGATGCCATCAATCGCGGCTACAAATCCCCCGCCGATCGCATCGAAAAACTCGGTGCTCTCGTTCCTCACTCGATTTGGGTCCACTGCATCCACATGTCAGCCGAAGAAACCCGTCACGTCGCCAATGCCGGTGCATGGTTCGTCCAGAATCCACGCTCGAATCACGGCAATGCGGTTGGCTGGCCGTACAATCTCCGCTATGCCCAGAAAGTCGCCCTCGGCGTCGATGGCTGGAGCGGCGATATGGACGTCGAACTCGATTTTGCCAAGAAAGAAGCCGATGCACAGGGTGATGATCCCATCAACGAAATCCACCGCCTCTACAGCGGCTGGCGCCTCATTGGCGACTTCTTCGATATCGACTGCGGTCCCTTCAATTCCGTCGAAAACTGCCGCCGTTCCATCAAAACAAGCGCCGCCGATCTCCGCATCGTCGAAGATGATGGTCACGTCCGACACACCGTCGTCGATGGCAAAGTCGTCGTCCGCGACGGCAAACTCGTTCACGGTGATATCGATCAAATCCGCAAAGAGGCTCAGGAACAGGCCAATCGTCTGTGGGCCGAGATGGTCAAATATCCCGAAACTTACGAATATCACTACGACGATTAATAGTCATCTTTTGTAACGCAGTTTTGGGGCGACCTCCTTGGGTCGCCCCTGCAACTTGCTTGCTCGCCTATTTGCCTGCTGCAAATACGGCTCGCCAGCCCTGCTATTTGCCTGCGGCAAATACGCAGGGCTTTTTTGGCATTACCTCTATTTGTGATGACCAAACCGATAGCCCAGATACAAACCGGCGCCCCAGAATCCTGCGTATGAAAACACGCCATCTTTTTTCCAGATTTCGCTGTCACTCTTACTATCTTTCCATGCCTGATAGTTTTTGAGCTTTTCATTTTCTGAGAAACGAAGATTGACCTGAGCACTCACGCCGATCACAAATCCATTATCAAATGTATAATCATATCCAATTTGCGCAGGCAGATACAGGCCGTCCCAGATATTATCATTAGACCTGCTCGCGATATCGAATATATTGTACCCCACGCCGATGGCTGCATTTATCGCATGACCGCCAACAATTGGCGCGACAACTCGAACTCGCGCATCAACACTTAAAAGCATTGGGAAACCACCAGATACAGAGATCTCCGGACCGACAAAAAATCTCGTTCCAAAGAGATAGCCCACATGAAGATGGGCGAGCAACCCCAAATCAGCCAGCTCATCATGCGCCACTGCATGCCTCTGCGTACCAAACAATTCATATATTTTTCTGTTCTCTTCTACAGTACCAAAACAATCATAGAATGATTCATTGCAATCCAGAAAAGTCCCCTTGCCGACCATAACATCCGCCGACAGATACCATCCTCCGAACTTTTCATCAAAAGATGGTGTCCCCCCGTCCTGCGCATGCGCAAGACACGGAATTAGCAAAATAAACAAAACAAATAATACGCTCGGCATCAATTTTTTTAACATGAAGATGACTCCAGTAACTCGTCAAAATATACAGTCCACACTGCAAAACCGCAGCGCAGGCGCAGCAGGCTATGCAAAAAAAACGCCAACACAACCAAATTTCAAATTTTATAGTATTTACCTGCATTTCCGATGAATTTCCGGTCTGCATTGCATATGCAAGACACATCTGACCTAATCATTCCACGCCCAACGAGTATTGAATTAGGCTTTATTTAACGAACGTGAATATGAAAATGCAAAGTCGTTTGCTTCACTGCTTTTATCTTATGATGAATCTCCACCACAAGCCACAAGCCAAAAGCCATAAGCCATAAGCCATAAGCCATAAGCCATAAGCCATAAGCCAAAAGCCATAAGCCAAAAGCCATAAGCCATAAGCCATAAGCCAAAAGCCATAAGCCATAAGCCAAAAGCCAAAAGCCATAAGCCATAAGCCATAAGCCATAAGCCATAATCTGTATCCACGCCCGTACAACACAGCCATGCAATTTGAATTATCCAACAATCCCATATTGGACAATACACTATCCATCCAATCCTATGCGCGCAGCCGATAGCCGAAAATCATTGAAATACATACATGTCATACCATCGATTGCGATTGAACGCCAAATCATTGCGTGATATTGTAACGCCCGCTTTTATTGGGGGTGTCTAAGAAAAGAACCACCACCATAGTCATCATAACCACACCCCTCTCCCATTGCTTTTCTTTTAGGAGGGGGTGTGGGGGTGCTTTTCTCTCCTTTGGCACAAAGGAAAGAAAAGCCCCCCACAAAAAGGAGTAAAAAATGGAAAAGATCTTAGCAAGACTTGGTGTAACGACGAAAGTCGCCGACGAGAAAACCGTAAACGAGACAGCCGCTCGCTTTAAAGAGCAGAAGCTCACGCTGCCGACTTTCGCCATGCTGGCCGACCCCAGCAAAATCCCCGCAGACATCAAGGCCAAACTCGCCGATGTCGATCCGGATGCCCCCAATCCCCTCAACCTGTACCGCGTTCACTGGTACAATGGTGAGGATCGCCGCTCGATCGTCGACGTCCCTGTTCACCTCGTTCTGACCAAGGAAATGACCGGTGTCGATGCCACCATCATCACGATGGTTGGCTGCCTCGCACCGATGATTGGATCCCACAAAGTTCTTGCTGCTTATGCTTGCTTGGCTCCGCGCGTCATCCTCGGCGCCTTCAACCCCACCAAGCACCGCGCCGTTTGGCCGTCCACCGGTAACTATTGCCGCGGTGGCGTCGCCATCAGCCGCCTCATGAATTGCCGTGGCGTCGCCATCCTGCCCGAACGCATGAGCCAGGAACGCTTCCAGTGGCTGCGCGAATGGACCGTCAACCCCGATGAAGACATCATCGCCACCTACGGCTGCGAATCCAACGTCAAGGAAATCTACGACAAATGCAACGAACTCGCCAAGGATTCCAAGAACTTCATCCTCAATCAGTTCGCTGAATTCAACAATCACCTCGCCCATTACTTCTGCACCGGCGCGGCCCTCGAAAACGTCTTCAAAAACTTCCAGAAGACCAACGCCAATGCCAAGCTCCGTGCATTCGTATCCGCCACCGGTTCTGCCGGCACCATCGGCGCAGGCGATTACCTCAAGGATCACTACGGCTCCAAGATCGTTGCTGTCGAAGCCCTCGAATGCCCGACGCTCCTCTACAACGGTTTCGGCGATCACAACATCCAGGGTATCGGCGACAAACACGTGCCTCTCATCCACAACGTGATGAACACAGATTACGTCCTCGGCCTCAGCGACAAAGCCTCCGACCACATCTTCTGCCTGTATAACAGCGAAGCCGGCCGCAAGCTCCTCGCCGAACGCTATGGCGTCAAAGCCGAACTCCTCGATCGCCTCAAATACCTCGGCCTCTCCTCGATCGCCAACATCCTGTCGTCGATCAAGATGGCCAAGATGATGAAACTCGGCAAAGACGACGTCGTGATGACCGTCGCCACCGACGGCGCCCGCATGTACGGATCCGAAAAAGGCCTCATCCTCGGCCGCGATTACAACGGCAAGGCCGATTTCGACGCACTCGATGCCGCCGAAGCTTACGGCCAGTACATCCTCGGCCTCAACACCGACAACATCATCGAACTCACGCAGCGCGACCGCGAACGCGTCTTCAACCTCGGTTACTTCACCTGGTGCGAGCAGCAGGGCATCGATATCGAAGCCTTCAAGGCACGCGAATGCCAATGCTTCTGGAAGACCATGCGCAGCTACGTTCCCGAATGGGATAAGATGATCGAAGCTTTCAATAAGAAGGTGACGGGTTAATATATATTAATATATTTGCTCGCTTTGGGGCGACTGTACAGACGTGCGGACCGCACGTCTCTACCGGTCGCCCCTACAGCTCGCCAACGCCCGCTATTTGCAATACGCGGGCGTTTGTATATTTTGAAAAATGCTTGCTTTGGGGCGTGTCACGACACGCCCCTACAGCTCGCTGACGCCCGCTATTTGCAATACGCGGGCGTTTGTATTTTTTATAAGAAAAACCGAACGAATTGATCTCTTACTTTTTGTTCTCAATACTTTCGTTCAATAATTCCTGAACCGATTCGATTCCATCGACTTTACTGGAATTTATCGATTTCAACAATGCTTTGAGATCCTTGGCAGTTCCCCAGTCCGTTATCATTTCGATAGCGACCTTTCGTGCGTAAATGCTCGCATTATCGTCTTTGGCAATATCGGAATAAACCGAAATCATATCTTTGAGCTTGAAATATTTCGCTTCTTTTTGCCAATTTTTATATTCATCACTGGTATCGACCAGCTGATTGATGCGCAAACTCTCTGAAGCAGGCACAGATTCCGTGCGAGGTTTCTTCTTAAGATAGTTCATATAAGCCGTATAGGCATCTTTGCTGGTATGTTCATATCTTGGGAAATTCAGCCACATATCTACAAGCGCACGGGTAACATGATCGTGTCTGGCGTATTGCTCGGGATCATTCAGCACTTCCTCAAGCGCAGGCACCAGCCCGTCGTCATGGATTCGGCCGACGCCCTGGCAGGCATAGAAACTCACAGATGTCGAGGGATCTTTGGTACATAAATTCATCAGCGGTTCAAGCACTTCCGGATGCTCTGCAATCACATCGCTGTCGGCCAAAAAATTCGCAGCAATTTCTCGCATTCTCACATTTTCGTCGCTGACGTGATCCTTTATGAATGTCAGCATTTCCTCGTTTTTTGGAACTGAAAATCCAAATCCCTGTGTCATGTTCGTGAGCACATAGATACTCTTTTCTTTTTTGGCAAATTCAAATACTTTTTTATGGAAATCCGTATCGTTGGGATGCGCCTGAATTTCACGAGCCGCAGCCAGACGAACAGTCTCATAATCCGAAGCGAGCAATTTGAGTGCAATCTTATTCTTCTCTTCCTGATCAAGCTGGCGTTTACTGACATCATAAGCGATATTCTGTGGCGGGCATCTATCGCTCTTGAACTTGCCGTCATCAAGCTGACATCTCTGATACGACAGCAAATAGGCCTCAAACTCCACCGGTGTCATTTCGCTCTCAGATTTGAACAATTTTTTGATACCTTCATCTGTAAATTGTACAGATCTTACCAATTGTTCAGCTTCGGAAAGTTTAGGAGCCGCAGCAACTTGAGGCTGTGTAGCATTTTCAGCGGATTTATCTGATCCGGCACATGCATTCAAAAAGAGCATTGCAAACATGAAAAGGACGATGTGTTTCTTCATAAATCTTCCTCGGACTATGATTATCCCATGTATAACCATATACTCATTGGTCATACCCTGATTTCTCACCTGTATCACATCATCTTGTGATATGTCCACACCAGATTTCTACGACGCAGCACTGCAGCATAATGATTTGGCATGCAGTAATCCGGAAACCCAGGCTGCAGCCCCGGGACGTCCAGCGGGATATGGGATGAACCGGCAGCGCCGTGTGTAACAATTCAGCCCTAGACTTGAATTTATGCATGATATGTATATCTGCGCAGAACAAGTATTACGGCCGCAGGCCGTCGTAATGAGCTATCGATTACCCCGCCAACACGACGTTGGCGGGGGCCCGAGATGAGCGCCATCCGGTGAATGGCGCGAATGAAGAGCCCAGTGAGCAAATCTGCCGGCGCAAGTCGAAGCGCCATGCGCGAGAGACGAAGCG
>CAMKRB010000147.1 GCA_946415045.1 uncultured Myxococcales bacterium | reverse complement strand
ATTTACTAATGTTGATGAGGTTGCTTGGAGCTTCCTCTTTCTTTGGCTTTTCATAAATGCCAGTCAAAATGCCGCCGTCGACCTTGAGCACGCCATATTTCTCGACGTCATTTGGATCGATTTCGGTTGCAAGCATTGCAGAATCAGTAGGCTCATTAATACATTCCATGAGGCGAACGAGATCAGAAGAACCGTCGGCGTTATAGATGCGTGCGCCTTCGGGATCGGTTTTGACGCGAATCGTCATGACTTTTCCGTGCAATTCGGCTTCTCCGCGGCTGTGATGGTTCACGCCGCCGCCGATGGCCTCGGCAAGAGCGTTGACGATAAGGTCATCGGATTCGGGGAGCTTGACTTCGGGCGCTTTTGGAGCTTCTTCGGGTTTCTGTGCGGGATCGGCATCTTCGATTTCGACGATTTCGCCATCCTGATCATTGTCATTTGAGGCGACTTCGTCTTTGATTTCGCTGCCGCCTGCGGCCATCACGATGAGCGTGACGATGAGGAAAACGACGACGACGCTGACTGCGGCGATGAGCAGAATGAGGTTTTTACGTGTGGTTTTGGGAGAGCGCGTTTCCTGGGGCGGCGGATCGATGTGCAGAGGACGGCCGTTGACGGGTGCGGACAGCTGCATCATTTCGTCGGAAATCGGGCCGAGCACGAAGCGAATACGCGTGGCACCGACTTCGATTTGGTCGCCGTTCATCAGGACGATGTGTGAAATCGGGTAACCGTTGACGGTGGCGAGGTTATCGGGGCTGAGCGCGAACAATTCGAAGCGGCCGCTGACGTAATTGATGACGAGATGTTTTCGGCTGGCGTACTGGTCGTTGAGAATGACCATGTTATCGAGCCCGCGCCCAATCGTCGTAGAAATCTTTTTGAGCTCGTAGACGACGGGCTCAGTGTCGGCCTGAAAAATGATGATCGACGCCCTGGTAACGCCAGGAATATCGTCGACACCCGAATTCTGGTTGGCAATTTTTGCGCTTGCTCTCATATCATCCTCGGCTGAAGCCTCACGATTTTCGGAATTGGCCGGCTGTTGCGAGGAACCACCGCCAAACCCGGCGGGTTCCTCATCGCCCCAGGTACTGACCGGCTGCATGGCGGGCATGGGAATCTGCTGCATTTGCTGTGGCCTATTGGCGTAAGGGTCGCCATGTCTTTCGCGGATGCCAGCGGTTCCATAACCTTCTTTTGAGCGGTACAAATCCTCGCGTTGCGCACGGCCGTCGACGTAATCGCTGTTGTCGACCTGGGCATACTGGGAAGCAGCCTGAACGCGACGGTAACCGCCATTTTCCTTGCTTTCGAGTTCCTGTTCGAGTTCTTTTGGTGCGCCGCCAAAATTATTCCAGTCGTCCCAGCCCTCGCTGGCCTCGAGCACGTCGCCACGTTTAGGCGCATGCCAGCCGTTATTCTGCTGGTTTTCCTCGACATCCCACTGGTCTTCGGGGCGCTGTTTTTGCTCTTCGTCGTCACCGGCCCATTTTTCGTCATCCGCCCAGCGACGCCGGCTGCGGCTCTCTTCGGTACTCGACCAAGGGTCATCCCCCCACTTGTCCAGTTCAAATTCGCCGCGCGGACGCGATTCGGTTGGCCGATTGGCCGACTGGACGTGAAGTTCGTCCAAATCAATTGCCTGCGTTTTTCCCGACTGAAGATTACCGTTCATCCCATTTCCTTAACATTTACACTCCCCCGCATATACCATACTGATTCGACGCCAAAAGTGCAACAATCTTATCAAACATCCTGCGTTTCGCGTCATATCGATATTTTTTATCTCCATGTTTTATCTTATAATCGGGGTTTTGACGGGGGGAAATCCCCCCGCGCGGCTATCTCGCATGCGCTCGATACGCCGCTCCCCCCATGCGCGGCTATCTCGCATGCGCTCGATACGCCGCTCCATTCAGTCCCTGCCATGCCGGAATCGTCTGAAAATACACGATTTTACAGCCGCATCCTGACGGAACAGCCGGCAAACAATCCCCCATATCTGACCAAAACCGGGGGATTCTTTGTCACATTGTGCGCGTTGTTCGCCTTTGGTGCTGCCGCCACACTCGGATTTGAACTCGATATCTGGTTCAGATTTCTGTCGGCATGCACGGCCATGACCGTTTTTCTGATGGCGCTGCTGTATGGCGTGGTACTGCTGTCGTGGCGCGCATTTCAGATTGGTCTGGTCCGTTCCGAAATGCAGATTCACGCGCAAAAACTCGCGCCAAACGACAAATTCGAAATCGTATGCCGCGTCACGAATCCGCTGTTCTGGCCCATTTGTTCCGAAGCCTCACGCCTGGATCTGACGCCCTGCATCGAATCGACAAATGACGACGAGCTTTCGGAAATCCGCTGGTTCCGGCAAAAAAATACGACCGAATTCACTATCCATCTGAAAGCACTGGGCGTTGGTCATGCCGCAATTCTGGGCCAGGCCATCGTCGTCACCGATCCGCTTCGCATATTCAGAGCCGAAATCCACGTCGAAACGGGTTTCGAGCTTCCCATCTATCCGGCCAGACCACCGCAGATTCCAGGAAATGACGAGTTTCAGGGTGCAATCCATCACTATCTTGCGCCCAACCGCATCCAGCAAAGCGACGATTTTGAGACGCAAAAAATCCGCTTATGGCAGTCGGGAGATGGCATGCGGCGCATTTTGTGGCGCGGCTATGCAAAGCGCCAGGAACTGATGGTGCGCGTACCGGAACCCAGGCAGCAGAACTGCCTGCTGTGTCTGGTCGACGCAGGGCCGCACATGCGCCTCGTCACTTCGATGCAGGGATTCGACAATCCCCTCATCACCATCGTCGAAAAAATCACCAAATGCGCCTGTGATTTCGACCTCATCTCCATCATCGTCTATGACGAATACAGCGCCTCCACGCTCGTGTCGAACATGCAGCCAGATGCCGCCGTATCGCGCCTTGAGACGTGGTTGCTGCAAACCCTGCGCTACCATCACGCCTATGACCAGGACAATGGTTCCACTCAGCTGGCGATTGCTGCCACCCAAATCAATCAGGCATTCATACTGTATAAAGGCGTCGATTTCAAAAGACGGGACAAGGATGGGCTGAAAATCGATTTGCAAAACATGGTGCAGTGGGGACGCGCCGACTGGGTATCGCAGGCATTCAAGCAAAATGACAAAGCCGCAGCCATCGAAATCAGCCATCTCCCATACCCGGTCATGCTCGAAAAGCTCATCCAGTACTGGTATCGCGAACCGATGACGATGCTGCCGCCCAACCCGAATCCACCTCAGTTTTCAGATGCGCTCAGGCTCGTATTGCACGAGATTATGAATGGCAGTATCACACTGCTCACGTGGTTCTCGGATTTTGCGGAACCGCTCGACAGCCATGATCTTCAAAACCTCACTGATGCATTGTTTCAGACGCATCTGCCGGCAATCGGCATACAAATGCACATGCCGCTGCACAGCCTGAACTATATCGCAGCCAAAGGCACGTTGTCGCAGCAGGCCAATATAAAGATGCTTGCCCCAGTGATGTCGTTTGTAAAATAAAGGTCTTTTATTTGCCAAAGCACACGGATATCGGTTAAAAGCGCGCAGGAATGTGGAAGGATTTACCACACGAAGACTGCCGTATGGATGCGCACCCCGAAAAATCAAAAAATCACCGCGGACGCTGGATTTTCCTGGTCATTGCCCTGATCATACTGTTCATTCTGGCTGCAAGCTATGGACTGCGATCGAGTATCTATCTGACCAGCCGAATCGGCCCAAAGCTGCAGGAAGTTGGCGACAAGCTGAACGGACGATTCTCGTTTGCCCAAATCCATGCCATCGGGATCACCGGTATTCTGCTCAAAGATGTCGAATTCCGGCCGAATACGCCCAACACGCATCCGATTCATTTTAACACCATGACGGTCTATCCGGCCATGCTCGGTATGTTTTTCGGCGACCTCAATGCTTCGCTCGTCGAAATCCAGGGCATGAACGGATCGTTTGACTTCAGCACAAAAGACACACCGGATATCGAGTGGCTCAGAGGTGTTTCGGAATCCTTTTCGCAGAACGTCTCGGATCTCAAGGCAAGCCGCAGCGATTCCCTGAATAGTGGATCCCAGCATCGCGACATTCCCGTGCTCGCATGCAATCATTGTCAAATCGGCATCGATCTTCCCGATGCACAGCGGCTGGAGCTCTCCATCGAGCAGCAAACCGCCGAAATTGCGACGGTTCCGACTACAGGCATCCAGCTCACCGGTGCTCCTGTCAGCGTCTGTCTTGCGGGGCACACACCGTGTTTCGAGATGCAGCTCAGCACCGTTCGTCCCGGCGAAAACATCGCAGTTTCGGGATTACAAATAAAGAATCTGGATTACAAAGGGATCCGGCTGAACCATCTGTCGGTCGGAACGATGGAGATTGCCCACAACGAAACCCGCACCGCAGTACTCATCGACAATGGTCAAATCGACAGCCATATCAGCGACGTATCATCACTCAGCATGATTTCGGGCGAATACCGCTTTGATTTTGTACAGCTCGAAATTTTGTACGAAAAAGCAGCCAAACGCATCGGCATGGGCATTGGCATGCACGAACCCAACGGCGCATCTGCACGAATCTTTGGTGGCTATCAGCTGGACACACAAAAACTCGCCCTCACGCTGGATACATCGGATTTCGATTTTGCGCGCTTCACGCGTATGGCCGATTTCTCCAAATACCTGCGTCTGAATGCATTTCCGGTATCCGGGCATATCAACGCGATCATCGAAATCCCGCAAAAACGTTCCTATTTCAACATCGATGCATCGGTGACCAATGGATCGGTCTACTCCGAAATGCTGGCGCGCAACGATATGACCAATATCAATGCAAAGCTTGAAACCAATGCATGGCTGGATCTGGCTGAAAAGACATTTGCGATAGAGAATGCGCACGGCAACCTGAACAAAATCCCGTTCAGGGCCGAGGTTTTTCGCCAAAAAACATACACCGGCAGCTACCATTTCGAAGCCAGTCTGGAAAGCGCAGGGGCGAGCGACGACTTTATCCCTTCGCTGCCGACCGGATTTGCGCCAAATCTGGATGGATACAAACTCTCTGGGCCCTACAGCTTCAGGCTGGCGACATCATTTGAAGACGACGATCTGGACCATCTGGTCCTGGATGCAGATTTTAATCTCGACGAAGTCCAGACGCTGCAATACGATCCGCACAGCGATTTCGATCGTTTAAACGGCGATGCGTTTATGATCCGCATCAATGCGGCAACGGTGCCGATTCAGATTGGTCCAAGGGATCCCGACTGGGTTTCGTTCTACGATTTGCCCCGCGAAACGGCTTATGCATTTGTCGCGTCCGAAGACGGCAAGTTCTTCACGCATGCCGGATTTGATATTCGCGCAATCCGCGCCAGTTTAATCGCGGATCTAAAGGCCGAAAAGGTCGTGCGCGGCGGTTCAACGATTTCACAGCAGGTCGTCAAAAATCTCTTCCTCAACCAGGACAAAACGGCATCCCGCAAATTCCAGGAGGCATTCTTAACCTGGCAGATGGAGAAAAAGCTCACCAAACGCCGCATTTTCGAATTCTATCTGAATCTGGCGCACTGGGCCAAAGACACCTATGGCATCCGCGCGGCTGCACAGTTCTATTTCCAAAAGCCGGTTTCGCAGCTCACACTGCGGGAATCGCTGTTTCTGGTGAGCATTCTGCCCAACCCGATTATCTTTGGAAAGCAATACGCCGACAACAAGCTGTCCAGCTCGCGGCTGAACAAGATGATCAACGTGGGCAATGCGCTTCGTGCAGCCAACCGCGTATCAGCGGCAGACTGGGAAGCCGCGATTCCGCTCATTCGCGAGGGCAAGATTTCGGACAAACCGCGACCGCATATTGAGTAGCTCTGGCCACCAAATGCATATGGCTAATGGCTAATGGCTTATGGCTTATCTCTGTATCAGTGGTGATCCCGCGCGGGCGTATGGCGAATGCCATAGACCGCGCCAAATCCTGATGTCCGGCCGTGTGAAACAGGCCGGACGATCGCGGCGCATTTGCGGCAGCAAAAAGCCGCGAAAAAAAAAAGCCCCCCGGCAATCGGGAGGCTTTAATTCACGAATCTGTATGAATTACAGACCAAGTGCGCGAGCGATTGCTGCGGCTTCGGCGGCACCATTACCCGAGCCATCTTTGCAATCCTGAACACCAGCCTTGCGGATGTTGGTCTTGATGTTGAAGGATGTGCAATCCCAGTTGGCCTTGGCGCTTGCGGGCAGGTTGGGATTGGAAGCGAGGGTGCTCACGATGCTGTCGGCCTGAGCGGCAGAGAGGGAACCAGCGGCTGCGAGGCTGCCCTTGAGGGCTGCGAAATCGCAGGAACCAGAGGTTTTCTGCTCGGCTTTCTGAACTGAATAATTACCGTTGCTACCGGTCACGACGATGACTTTGCAGGTGAGTGCTGCAGAAGGATCGGCGGCATTCGCATCGTTGCGCTGATAGTTGGCTTCGAGCTGCTCAAGGACTTCGGCTGCCGACTGAGGAGCAGGAGCTGCTGCTGTAGCGGTTTCTTTTTTGTCCTTGTTGCATGCGAATGATGTCATGGCGAGTGTAGCAACGGTCAAAGCAATCAGGATTTTCTTCATGGTGTTTCCTTCTTTCCTTCAAAAAGGTTAAACAAAAATGCCTCGTAGGTGGGGCGTTAATAAACAACACAGCATCGGGACTGTGCCCGAACTGGTTGCACTAATAACCAAAATAGCACGCAAATTCAAGGCCAGATTTTCACGGCAAGTAAAAAAAATGTTTCAGCCCGCACGAAACACAAATGTGACATCATTGAGTTTGACTCAATTTAACGAACGCGTTGCTCGCATTATGGCTTTTTGTTTGTAGCTTATGGCTTATAGTGGGTATTAGACAACTGCGAGCGACAAGCCACAGGCTATCAGCCTGTACTTCCCGACATTGTGTGGGAAAGCGATATCCACTACAAGAGGAAGAGAAAAGGAAAATGCTGCATTCTCCGGCGTTGCCGGGGGCTATTGAGATGCAAAAGATCCAACGGGCTTATGCACGACTGAGTAATCACCTCAAATTCTCGGATGCCACAATTTCCACTTGACACTTATCCACAGGCTCCCTATATTGCCCGCGCTTTGAATTGGGTGATTTTCATCCATGTCGGGCAAAGGATTTCAGGGAATGATTCAGAGCAATCGCATCAGCACAACCAAAAAATTCGTCGTCGATGCCGAGATTTCGGTCAAAGATGTCGATGCTTTTTTTGCTGACGATGAGTTTTGTCACGCGACAAAGCCGTTGAAATACCATGCGACGCTCATCAACAAAAAGAAATTCATTGCACTCGAAGCGGATATTCAGGCCGAGCTTGAACATGCCTGCGACCGATGTGGAGAAAGCTTCATCCGATCCTATGCACACCATGTCACACTCAAACTCGTGGAAGCGTCTTCGTTTGGAACCAAAGACGAAATCGTGCTCGAAGCCGATGATCTCGATGTCGTGACTTACGAAAACAGCGAAATCGATCTCGAACACATCCTGCTCGAAAGCCTCTTCCTCGAATTTGACGAACCATGTCTGTGCCGTGAAGATTGCAAAGGCATTTGCCCCGTATGCCGACAGAATCTTAACGAAAAAGCATGCAACTGTGTCGTTCCTGAGTTCAATTGATTTGCGGCATCGCCGCAATTTAACTCATTCATATTCCATCCTTTGAGGAGTTTTAAAAATGGCAGTTCCAAAAAAGCGCGTCAGTCATTCCCGTACCAATATGCGTCGTTCCATTAACGATCGCCTCACGGCAGCTCAGCCCTCCGTTTGCCCGAATTGCGGCGAACCCAAGCTTCCGCATCACGCATGCATGAGCTGTGGCAAGTACAAAGATACACAGGCCATCGAAGTCAAGGAAGTTAAGTAATTTCCTTTCGATCCAGTTTTGGAAAGCCCTGGGGCCGCAAGGCTCAAGGGCTTTTTTTTATAACAATATACGGCATGTGTTGATCTTAGCAGATCTTGGCAGTTATTGAGTCTGTCCGTGCGCGCCTACGGCGCACCCGGTTACTGATTCAGATGAAACGCCTTCCAGGCGTGTCTGATTGCTGTGATGTTTTGGCGGTCTTGTGCATAAACATGGCATCAACACTCTCGCCATTACCAAATACGTTAGCTTTAAGCGGAATGGGGAAGGGGCCCTATTTCGACCATTGCAGGCCATTGTAGCCAGTTAGATTACCCCTAACTCACAATAAATGGATTCCAAAGGGCAATGCCCTTTGGCGGGGTCTGGGGCAGAGCTCCAGAAAAAAA
>CAMKRB010000146.1 GCA_946415045.1 uncultured Myxococcales bacterium | reverse complement strand
AGCTCACCTTGTTCTTCAAAGGCGTGGCGACGGCCCTCCAGCGACTCCGGGGGAAGATCCCAAAGCAGTTGGCCGACGAGTCGCGCAAGATCTGCGCGAGAGCTCTTCAAAAGGTGTTGATGAAGGTGGCCTTCCGCAACCCGGGCCTCAACCTCACCAACGTCCTCAAGACCCTGCCACCGGATGCTGATCTGGATGCGCTCAAGGCCCTTGTCGCACCCATTGTGGACAAGGTGAGCGAGATCAAGAGGGTTGAGGGCGATCGCGTAGACTAGGCCGCCTATGTTCTCTTTCTCCTTGTCGCTGTCCTTGATCTTGACGATACCGGCCAGGAATCCGGGGATGAAGTTCGCCTGCGAAATGTTGTCTTCCGAATCCCAGTCGTTGGGATCTTCGTACACGCGCATGAACAGCGCACCGTCTTCCAGAATCTCCGTCGAAAAACACGGGGCGGCGACCAGCTCGGAGGGATTGTAGATGTCGCTGTAAAGTTCGGGCGACACGATCTGCAGCCATTCGATGCGGCCAATACCCGGCATCTGGACCAGTCCGTGCTTGCTCTTGAGCTTCTCGCGGGCTTCCGAATCGCCTACGCGAATCAGACGAGGTGACAGGCTCTTATAGAGCTTCTTGAACATCTCGATAAGGGATTCCGGCGATAATCGGCGACCTCCTTCTGCTTTCTGAAGATCAAAAAATAATGCACCCAACCCCTGTTTGTCGGGAAGCAAAAATGTGCACTGCCAGAATTTCTCTTTCTCTGCACGCAGAACAACAAACTTGCAATGGGGATTAAGCGTCGCTTCTACCACATCGTTCAGCGAATAGGGACGTGCAGAAGCATCGGCGTTGGTCCGGAAAATCGTGGGTTGACTAAAAACAGCGCCCTGCAGAGCTTCAAAGAAACTCCGCATTCCGGACTCCGTTCGCGGGGGTTGTTGCAATTTTAGCGATACGAAGGCCTGAATCATGGATGCGACTCCTATTGAATTATTTGTCTGGCTCTTGCGAGCTCTGCCGCGCTCTGCGTACAGCAGCTTTTACCTACTCTTATTATTGTTATCATGTATGTGCTTGTTGCGTCAATCGATTATTCCGTTCCTCGACGCATTACGCTCCCTCACGCCTTGCTGCGCCTCTCTGATTCAGCTGCCGCTCAGCTCTCCGTCCAATCCGGTTTCCTTCACGGATTCCTCCGCGTCCTCGCGCGCCAGAAGCTCCTTGCGGAATATCCGGATGTTGTCCGGTGCCATAATCCCAAGTCGTACCTGGTTGCGGCGTATCTCCCTCACTGTCACTTCAATGCGTTCAGGACCTTCTCCAATGACAATCGTTTCTTCTGGTTTTCGGGTTAATGTCAGCATTATTACTATCCTGATGCTAGAACTGTCTGCAGACAGTCCCACAGGCACCCTGCCTGCGAGTCTTTCCTTGACCAACCTGCCAACAGCCTGTCTGTTACCGTGGCTTGCTCCCTTATAGCCGACTTCATCTCGCTCGGCAAAAATCCGACTTTTGATGCTCACTCATGATGCATCCGCGGATGGTGCTCGGAAAAAATGTGTTTCAGCCGTTCCCGCGATACATGCGTATAGATCTGCGTCGACGAGATGTCCGCATGACCCAGCATCTCCTGGACGGCCAGCAAATCCGCGCCGTGCGCTATCAGATGCGTCGCAAATGTATGACGAAGCTTGTGCGGCGAAAGCGCTTTCGTTATCCCGGCTTTCAACGCATATTGCTTCAGGTTCTTCCAGAATCCCTGCCGCGTCATACCCTCCCCCCGGCGCGTCACAAACACCACCGGCGTCTCGCTTTGCGTATACGACAACAACACCCCACGCGATTCGTCCAGATAGCGCCGTATCCACAAATGCGCATACTCGCCCATCGGTATCACGCGGTCTTTCGATCCTTTGCCGTGCGCCGTGATGCAGCCGTTATCCAGATCCAGGTCGCGAAGCGTCAGACCCACAAGCTCCGAAACACGAAGCCCCGTCGCATACAGCAGCTCGATCATCGCTTTGTCGCGAAGACCCTCGGGCGTACCGCAATCCGGTGCCTCAAGCAGCGCCTTCACCTCGGCGTTGTTCAGATATACCGGGTCTTTCTGCACAAATTTCGGCAAATCAATGTGCTCGCACGGGTTCACGCTCAATATCCCGTCCCCGGTTAAAAATATCATCCACTGCCGAAGACTCACCAGATTCCGCGCCAGCGACCGCGCATTTATCGCCTCGTCCTCATCCGTCATCCGCATCTCAAGATAGCTTCTCACCAAATCCTCGCAGATCTCCTCGACCTGCGCACATCCCATGTCGCCAAGATACGCGCAGAAACGCTCGATGTCCCGCCGGTACGCCGCCTGCGTGTTCGCCGCCAGCCCCCGTTCGACTTTCAGATGCGTGATAAATTGTTCCAATCCCTCGTTCAGTGTCGTCATGCCGCTTCCGTCCAGTGTGATGATGGTTTTTGTGGCTTTATGCAATATTCTGTGACAAATATGCGCCACAGATTCCGGCAGATTTTTGCCAGGGTTCGCTTTTTGTCAAAATTGCAGATTTTTATGGGCGCGGGCTATTGGCCGCAGGCCAATACGCCCCGCGGCCCGTGCTATCGGCCTGCGGCCAATACGCACGGGCTCCCCGGTTTAACCCCCAAAAGAAATCGTCATGACCATTAAAATTAAACAGCCCCTCGTCTGGATCGACTGCGAAATGACCGGACTCAATACCGCTGTCGATCGCATCATCGAAATCGCCACACTCATCACCGATTCGGATCTGAATATCATTGCCGAAGGTCCCGAACTGGCCATCCATCGCCCCAAAGAATTGCTCGATGGCATGAACGATTGGAATACCAAACATCATACGCAGTCGGGACTGGTCGATCGCGTGCTCAGCTCCAATATCGAAATCGACGAAGCCGACCGCCTCACCTACGAGTTCATTGCCGAATATGCCGATTATCATCAGGCACCGCTGTGCGGAAATTCGGTCTGGCAGGACCGCAGGTTCATCGATATGGAAATGCCCAAAACCTCGGCCTATCTCTTCTACCGAAATGTCGATGTTTCCTCGTTCAAGGAAATGGTGCGCCGCTGGTATCCCAACCTTGACCCCTATAAAAAAGCCAATCATCACCGCGCTTTGGACGATATCCGCGAGTCCATCGAGGAACTCAGGTACTATCGCAGCATGGTCTTTAAGCCGATCCTGTAATCCCGGCTGCTGCCATTTCAGCCGCCCCATGGGGCGTATCATTTGACAAAACCGACAGCCTGTAATATGCAACGGCGCAATATTCAGTCATCTGGATATGCGTGTATCGTGTTTGAGGCTTTTAAATATGGTTGAACGGTTTGATAGAATTATCATTGGTGCGGGGCTGTATGGCCTGTATTCGGCGCTGTTTTGTGGCGAGCGCGGCGATTCGGTAATCGTGCTCGAATGCGATGCAACCCCATTTCGGCGTGCGACCTATATCAATCAGGCGCGCGTGCATCAGGGGTATCATTATCCGCGATCGCTCTCGACTGCTCTCAAATCGGCCCACTATTTCGACCGCTTTAACCGCGATTTCGGATTCTGCATCAATCGCGAATTCAAAAAGGTTTATGCCACTTCCCGCGAGTTCTCGTGGTCTAATGGCGAGCACTTTATGAAGTTTTGCAGGGCTGCGAATATTCCATGCGAGGAAATCAGACCCGAAAAATTCTTTCGCGACGATATTTGCGACGGCGCTTTCATGACCCGCGAATATACCTACGATGCTTCTATACTTCGCGATTATTATATCGATAAACTCAGCGCACTCAAAAATGTCAGAATACTATTCGGCGTTTCTATAGATAATATAGAAAAACGCGAATCCGTCTACGAAATCACAACCAAAGACGGCGCGGTTTACGAGGCTCCGTTTGTACTCAATGCCACCTACGCTTCGACAAATCAGATCCTCGATAAGCTGGGGTTCGACAAGTTCAAAATTAAATACGAATTGTGCGAAATTATATTGTGCGATGTGAACGACGCTTTGAAAGAATACGGCTTTACCGTCATGGATGGCCCTTTCTTTTCGATCATGCCTTTCGGTATGACCGGCATTCACTCGCTCACCTCCGTGACGTTTACGCCGCATACCACCAGTTATGATGCGCTGCCGCAGTTCGAATGCCAGAAACGCAGTCAGGGATTCTGTTCCCCGCAGTTCTTGGGCAATTGCAATGACTGCCCGGCCAAACCTGTCTCGGCGTTCCCTTATATGGCCAGCCTGGCCAGAAAATATCTGCGCGACGAATATGCATTCACCTATCGCGAATCGCTCTTTTCGATGAAACCTATCCTCAAATCGACCGAAATCGATGACTCCAGACCAACCGTGATTCGCGTCTACTCTAAAGATCCGACGTTTGTCGGCGTTTTGTCGGGTAAAATTAACACTGTTTACGACTTGGACGAGATACTGAAATGATTGACAGCAGGGAAAAGAATTTTGTTTCGGCAGTGATTTACGTGCATGACTGCGAAGACCGGATCGGCGCATTTGTGCAGGCGGTAATCAAAACGCTCGATGCGCATTTCGAACATTCCGAAGTCATTTGCGTCAACGATGCTTCGCACGACAAGAGCGTCGAGAAAATTCGCAGCGCAGCAAAGGATGCCGGCTGTTCAAGCAGCGTCTCGGTCCTCAATCTCAGCTATTTCCATGGCGTTGAGCCATCGATGAATGCCGGACGTGACCTCGCTATCGGCGATTTCGTCTATGAATTTGATGCGGCTGTGCTCGATTTTAAAACCGACGAAATCATGACCGTCTATCGCAAATCCCTTGAAGGGTTCGATATCGTCAGCGCTGTACCCGATTCCAAACAGAGAAAAAGCTCGTCGCTGTTCTACAGCCTCATGAATCGTTATGGTCAGTTTCCCTATCGGTTTTGCACCGAGCGTTTTCGCATCATCAGCAGACGCGCGATTAACCGCATCGGCAACCTCAACCGCGAAATCGTCTATCGCAAAACGGCTTATGCCAGCTGCGGACTCAAGTCGGCACAGGTTCGCTACAATCCCGAAGCAACGCAGTCTTTGCCCAAAAATCGTGACGAAAATCAATACCGACATGAACTTGCAGCCAACTCACTCTTGCTGTTCACGTCGATTGGTTACCGCATCTCGATGCTCATCACCCTTTTGATGGGATTGTTCTGCCTCGGCATCGTGATCTATTCCGTCGTCGTCTATCTGCTCAGTGACCCGATTCGCGGATGGACTTCGACCATCCTGTTCATGTCGGCGGCTTTCTTCGGGCTGTTTGCGATCCTCACCGTGATTATTCGCTATCTGCAGATTCTGCTCGATCTGTCTTTCAGGCGCAAATCATTTACTTTCGAAAGCATCGAAAAAATTATGGGGTGATCGCAATGAAAATGGCGCTTGTGGGATATACCGGATTTGTCGGAAGCAACATCTGTGCTTCCGGGCATTTTGATGGCTTGTACAATTCTAAGAATGTCGGCGAGGCGTGGTTTTCACACCCGGATTTGCTGGTTTATGCCGGCGTGCGAGCCGAAAAATATCTGGCGAACCAGAATCCTTTTGCCGACATGGCACAAATCGATATCGCATTCGACAACATCGACAAAATCGCACCGGCCAGACTCGTGCTGATTTCGACGATTGATGTGTTGTCAAACCCGGATAATGCCGATGAAACGTGCGTTTCGGACATCGAGGCACTCAAAAAAGACGGCCAGGCATACGGTTCGAATCGCCTCATTCTCGAAGAACGCGTGCGCGAAAAATTCCCCAATGCGCTGATCGTTCGGCTGCCTGCCCTGTTCGGGAAAAATATCAAAAAGAACTTCATATACGATTTCATTCATCGCATCCCGTTCATGCTCAAAACGGCCAAAATGGACGAATTGTGCGCGGTGGATGGCGATATCCGGTCGTATTACGATTTGCAGCAAAACGGGTTTTACAAACTGCGTACAATCGACGATGCCGCCAGAAAAGTGCTCAAAGACAAGTTTTTGAAAGTCGGATTCGATGCATTGCAGTTTACCGACAGCCGCAATGTATTTCAGTTCTATCCGCTGCGCCGTCTCTGGGATGATATCCAGCTGGCATTAAAATACGATATCCGCCTGCTGCATACGGCAACCGAGCCGGTTTCGGCAGCCGAAGTCTACGAAGCGCTCACGCACAAACAGTTCGTAAATGAGATTTTGCCCGTGCCGCTTAAATACAACTACAAATCCGTGTATGCCGAAAAATTCGGCGGCAAAAACGGCTATCTGTGCGATAAAGCACAGGTCCTTTCCGAAATTTGCGAGTTCGTTGCAAGCCAGAAGGACGTGTGATGAAATGGGGCAGACCTGGCTGGCTTACCCTCGGAATCGTGCTGTATTTTTGTACGGCCTATTGGGATACTGCGTCGCCGTCTGTTGCAGGCTGCATCGTTCTGGGGCTGATTGTATGCCTGTTATCGATAGCTGCTGCTGAATTTTTACATCGCCTGTTTGGTGTTGGGATTGAAAATAAGGCCGGAATCTTCTGTTCGGCGCTGCCGGCCGCCTGGGCTTTGATTGTATTTGCATCGCCCGATGCCGGCTACAGCATGATCTTCCCGGTTTTGTGCGCTTTTGGGATGATTGGATGCGCCGGATACAGCGGATTTAGACAGGCCAAATCCAAAGATATCAGGCTGTCGGTATTGCTTGTTTCGTTCAGTCTGGCGATTGTGGCCATCTATGGTCTGCGCTATCTTGGACACTATTCGCCCGACAGCTTTTTTAACTACAAAATCGCGCAGTCTTTTGCCTCGGATCCCGGCCGCGTGTCGCTTGTGCGGCAATACGTCGTGCAGACCGATTACAACATCTCCTTTCCCTATCTGTATCCGCTGCTGATGTATCTTGCTGACTGCGCAACGTCACTTGAGCGGTATGCCGGTGTTCTGGTTAATCTCATCGCCATGATGCTGACCGGATGGCTGTTGCTTAAATCGTCGAAACGCTGGGCAAATGCAGTGTGGCCGGGGGCAATGGCGCTGTTCATCCTGTCGATGAACGCGGAATACCTCGAAGAAGTTCTTGCGATTCGTTCGATTCCGGTATCGCTGCTGCTGAGCTTTGCGGCTGTTTATCTGTGCGTGTCACTCTATTCGGACGGCGTGCATCAGGATGAACGCCAGAAAACCGGAACTTTGCGTTCCCTGGGGCTTTCTGCGGCTATGGGATGTCTGGCGGGTGCAGGTACGGTCGCGAGATTCGACGGGTTGGCTTTGCTGGGCTTTTTAGGCCTGGTGAACATCGTGATATCAAAAAACAGACGGATTCCGGCCGCGAGCGCTTATATCGCTGCATCCTTGCTGTTTATGTTGCCCTGGATGATTTATTCGCACGGAATTAACGGTTCATTCTGGATTTCGGATAATGCCGGTACGCTGTTTCTCGTCGATCCATCGATTCCGAATCGCATCGACTTGGGGGATGCACCTACACTGTTCAGTGCTCCGGGCGACTGGATACTTGCCCTGTTCAAAAAGACCGGCCGGATTCTGCTGAGCCTGCTGATTTGTTCGCCGGCTGCAATATTGGTTGCGATCGCCTGCGCTGTGGGCTGCCGTCGCAGACACATCGAATGGTCAAAACCGGAAATTCGCATAGTTGCTGTGGTTTTGATGTATCTGGCGCTTAAAACCGGCATGTATATTCTGGTCGGTTACAAGGATATTCGCTATCACGTCGAAACCACTGTAATGCTGGCTGTGTTGCTGATGATTGTATTCGCACGGCATGATTCGGCTCCATCGGATGCAGAAAAAAAACACATTGCGCTGCTCGGATTTTCAGGACCACGGCTGGCAATGGGTGCGGTTGTGATTTTGTTCTCCCTTTGGACATTTGGAAAATGCATGGTGGGATTTGTGAAAAATCCGTTGTATCACGCGATTCATGAGGGGACGGTTGAACCCGTGCAGATTCGTGATCTGGATGAGGCATTGCACAGCCACGGCATCGAGAACGACACAGGCTTGCTGGTGATGGGGCAGGGGCATGAATACAGCGGGCATTATTTCGGGGGATGGACGAACCGCAGGGTTTTTGTGGAACCCGTCGATCTGACCGTTGAAAAACTGAATGTCCTGCTTGAGCCGTGCACCGAACTTGGTCCCGCTCAGATACAGCGGTGTCTCCGACAGGATCTGACAGCAGGCCGAGAAATGCCGGGACAGCGCCGCCGCATAGCAGTCCGGATGATTCTCCAGCATGACGATATCCGGATATTCGACCAGAAAACGGCGGCGCGCCTCATAGGGAGTCGGTTCTCCGAGAAATGAAGCTATCTCCGCTACCAGATGGCGCATCTTGTCCTCAAACCCGTTCAGGTTCT
>CAMKRB010000145.1 GCA_946415045.1 uncultured Myxococcales bacterium | reverse complement strand
GCGTGCGGCGCGTAGCCGCGAAAAATATGTGCTTACGGCCGCAGGCCGTCAAAAATAAGACTGTAGGAAATTATACTTATCCTGCACTCCTTGATCAGGTTATCTCAGGCATTCGCAGAACCACCTTCTTCATCATCGTGGAAATCGGTGATGTCAGAATCTGATCACGGGTAAGCCAGGCATATTTTTCATACGTCCCACCTGCACATTCCAAAAGCTGAGCCGGTTGCGTTAGTTTTGCAATATCGACCAGAATGTGCATGCGAATATGTGTGAATATATGCGTAATTTCGAGTTTTGTTGGCATCGGCACGACCTGCGTCAGGGCTGGATTGAGATCGCTCAGCATCCGCTGCCACAGGGTCTTGCGGCTTTGCCTTGTGGATGCATCCGCTCTGTGTTTTGCATCACTGGCATCCTCTCGCTCCCTGAATATCGTTTGCATCGGAAACACCCACAAATTCCCCAGCAATGCATCGCTTTTGGGCATCGCAACCAGATAACGATGATCAGACGATTCCAGCAGGAGGGCGGATCTGTACTCGAGCCACTTTGGGGATTTGGCTTTTTTTTGCGGCAGCGCTTCGACCAGCCCATTGCGGTATGCATAACACTGCGATTGGAGCGGACATTTATCGCAGTCCGCTTTTTTACGGCAGATGGTCGCTCCCAAATCCATGATGGCCTGATTGATCACCGCGCCGCCGGCTATCTGGACCACATGTTGCGCAAAATCCTCAATTCTGCGCCGAGGATCACCATGCGACAAATCACCATAGATGCCGCTGTATCGCGATATCACTCGCTCGGCATTGCCGTCGATCGCGGGCACATCCATGCCAAATGCAAACGATGCGATGGCGCCCGCTGTGTAAGCGCCAATCCCTGTTATCTTTTGCAGCTCAGAAATATCCGACGGAAAACAGCCGCCATAATGGTCGACGACAACGCTTGCCCCCTGATGCAGATATCGGGCGCGCCGATAGTAACCAAGTCCTGCCCACAAGCCGTTCACGGCTTCGAGACTGGCTTTGGCAAGGGATTCGACGGTCGGAAATTGCGCCATCCATTTGTTGTAATATGGAATCACGGTCGCGACCTGGGTTTGCTGTAACATGAGTTCCGAAACCCAGACCTGATAGGGGGTTGGTGAATGACGCCACGGCAAATCGCGGCCACAGGCCGCAAACCAGCTGGCCAGCGTGTGGGCAAAGAACGCAGCCGAATTGTCCGTCATTGGCGCAAACCTTTGGCAATGACGCGCAGGTATTGGGTGTATTCGTTTGTTTCTTCGAGCAGAAAGCCCCTAACCGGGGTGATTTCGATTGATTTGAAGTATTTTTCGTGCATCTGCCGAATCTCGGTTTCTGACTGGCGGTATCGCATCCATTCGTCGAAAAACACGACGTTTTTCTCGTTTTTGCCGGGACAATCGTCGCCATAACGTTCGAAACAACCAAGGAACATGCCATTGGGTTTGAGGACGCGGGCAAATTCGGCGACGGTTGCTTCGATGTTTTCGATATACTCCAGACATCCCAGCGCAATCACTGCATCGAAGCGCGCATTTCCAAACGGCAGTGGTTCGCTCAGGTCGTGTGCCAGATAGGGGATATTTTCGGAACGATCGGCCGCGATAAAGCACATCTCATCGGAGATATCGATGCCATAAGGCTTTGCGCCCTGCTGTGCGAGCCATCGCGTGCATTCACCCGTTCCGCATCCAGCGTCCAGAATATCGAGATCTTTCAGCGACATGTCGTGAAAAGCTTCGCGAATGTGCACAAATGGATCCCACTTGAGTTCGCGTCGCATGGATTCATAGTCCTGGGCAAGTGCATCGAAAAGTGACTGAGGTGATTCCGGCATCATCAAATCCTTGGTATGTGCGTATCAAACGAATAGCGAAACCCCGCTATTTCCGGGCCAATGTAGAACTTGTACTGAAAACGCGCAACTGTTAATGCGCGCCCAAATAGGGTAACTGTTTAGCCCGAAGCTTGACTTTATATGTGATACGTGTATCTGCACAGAACCAGGCATTACGGCCGCAGGCTGTCGTGATGAGCTAACGGCTTTCCCTCCAATTCTTAAATGAGCATTATTAATATGGACACAACTCAAAATCAGGACAAAATCATCGTTATCGGCCACCGCAATCCCGACACGGATTCGATTTGCTCGGCTCTGAGCTTTGTGCGGCTCAAACACAAACAGGGATTCGCCAATTACGAAGCATTTCACGCCGACAGCATCAATCCCGAAACCCAGTTTGTGCTCGATTATTTCGGCATTGAGCCCCCAAAACGCATCGATAATGTCAAGACTCAGGTGCGCGATATCGAGATTCGAAAAACGCCCGGCGTCGATAACGGCATCTCGCTGAAACATGCATGGAGCCTCATGCAGGAAAACAACGTCGTCACGTTGCCCTGCGTCAATGCCGAAGGCAGGCTCGAAGGCGTGATCACCATCGGTGATATCACCAAATCGTACATGAATCTGTACGACAGCAGCATCATTTCGCGTGCGCGCACCAAATATGCCAATATCCTCGAAACCATCGACGGCAACCTCGTCATCGGGGATGCCGAAAAAATCTTCGAATCGGGAAAAGTGCTCATCGCCGCAGCCAATCCCGATATGATGGAAAACTATATCGAAAAGAACGATCTGGTGATTCTTGGAAACCGTTATGAATCGCAGCTTTGCGCCATCGAAATGGAAGCCGGATGCATCATCGTCTGCGACGGTGCCAGCGTCTCGCTCACCATCCGTAAACTCGCTACGGAACACGGATGCACGGTTATCACGACGCCATACGACACTTATACCACTGCGCGTCTCATCAATCAGTCGATGCCGGTGCGCTTTTTTATGACCTGCGAGGGCGTGATTTCATTCTCAATCGACGATTACCTCGACGATATCCATGAAATCATGGTGAGCAAGCGCCACAGGGATTTCCCGATTCTCGACGCCGACGGCAAATACGTCGGCATGATCTCGCGCCGAAACCTCCTCGGGGCCCACGGCAAACGCGTCGTCATGGTCGATCACAACGAACGCACACAGGCGGTCGAAGGCATGGAAAGCGCCGATATTCAGGCGATTATCGATCACCATCGCCTCGGTACCATCGAGACTATGTCGCCGGTTTTCTTCCGCAATCAGCCGCTGGGATGCACCGCGACCATCATCACCCAGATGTATCGCGAGGCCAACGTCGAAATCGACCAAAAAACGGCAGGATTGCTGTGCAGCGCCATCATTTCCGACACGCTTCTGTTCCGATCCCCGACCTGCACGCCAATCGACAAAAAAACTGCGCTCGAACTCGCAGATATCGCCCAAATCGACATCGAAGACTACGCGCGCAGGATGTTCTCGGCCGGCAGCAACCTCAAGGGAAAATCCGACGCCGACATCTTTTATCAGGATTTCAAGCGCTTCACCGTCAACAAATTCGTATTCTGCGTCGCCCAAATCTCGTCTTTCAACGCCGACGAACTCGAAGCACTCGCCCCCCGCATGATTGCCTACAGCGACACCTCAATGGCTTATCACAAGGTCGACATGATGTTTTTCATGCTCACGAACATCCTCACCGAATCGACTGATCTCATCTGCATTGGCGGCGGCGCAGCACAGGTCGTCAACCAGGCTTTCCACCTCGAAAAAACCGACATCGACAACAAAGCGACGCAAATCATCCATCTGCCGGGCGTCGTGTCACGCAAAAAACAGCTCATTCCCAACCTGATGGCTGCTTTGCAATAACCGCAGTGTGATTTTTTTTGTTGGGGCGCGCCTATGCGCCTGCGGCGCATACGGCTTGCCTGCGCGGCTATCGGCGTTGCCGATACGCCGCGCTTTTGCTGTTGGCCGCCGTACACAGCCCCAAAAAAATCCCCCGATTGCCTGAGCAACGGGGGATCGGAATTCGTGATGATATTCAATGCCGGCCGCAAAATGCCGGTTAAATCATGCCGTTAAATCATGCCGTTAAATCATGCCAATGATGAGCAAAACGAGACCAATTGCGCCACATGCGGCCATGATGATGCGCTGCTTTTTCATTGTGGACTCGGTTTCGGCGAGCATTTCGTCGGGGGATTTGGTCGAAACGATCACTTTGGTTTTGCCACTCTTTTCGATGAGCAGTTCGCCCATCTTGTCGCACAGCGTACCGACGACGGTCAGCTTGCGGTCCAGACCGATGATTTTTTCCTGATAATGAATCGTCTGGGGCGACTGATTGGCGTTGATTGTGCTGGGCAGACTGAGGCTGAAGCCGCCGAACGAAAGTGTCGGACCAGCCGTCGGCTGGCGAACTTCAGAGCGGTCGACCGATGTGGTGAGACCATCGAACTGACCGTCGCGCGGATCGACGATAACCGAATCCGTGCCGTCATCGAGTTTGAAGCGCGTGCTGTTGGTATTCTGCTCAAGCACATCCGTCTTATTGCGGGTTCTGTTCTGCATGTTGCCGTTCGAATCGCGTTCCTGATAATGCTCAACGTAATTCGACGTCACCTTGACTTCGTAATAGATGCAGGGTTTTTGACCCAGTGGGCTGATGAGCGGGCTTTCGCACGAAGGGTTGCCCACGATCGTCATTTTTTCCGAGACGGTATTCTCTTCGCCCATGTCGCCGAGTTCTTTTTTGGTCTCGCGGTAGGCTGTCAGCACTTCACCAAGTTTTTGACGGCCCGAGCTCGTGAGCTGGTCCAGATGCTTTTTGGTGCTGAAAGTCTGAAACAAAAAAACGACAACTGCGATGATGAGCAGTAAAACGCCAAAGAATATGGCCATAAGATGACTCCTTGTTTATGGATTACGTTTCTTCGACATCGGTGCCGGCCAGGCCCGCGCCACGTTCATGCTTTTTCTTTTCAAAGGGTTTTTCGTCTTCGGGCACTTCCTTTCTCGGTGGAATAGGCTCGGCATCGTGGAAATCTGTGGCAATGCGAAGATTGAGCGCGTCGAGGAAAAGTTTTCGGAATGCACCGATTGGGGATTTGAATCGTGAACCCAGAATCTCGATGGCAAAATAGAGCGGCCGCTGGGGCGTCTGTGAATACGCACAGAAAAACGGCTTATCACTGAATCTGAGACGCAGCTCGTGGAAAACCGGGGCGTCGTCTGTGTAATTCTTTTCGAGGAAAATCTCGTGTGCCGCAGGACCGGGTTCGAAATAGATTTCGGTCCACGTTTCGGCGATGGCTTCGTCGACTGGTGATGCAAAACCACGGTAAGCCAGCTGCTGAACCATCGAAACAACGCCATATTTGGGCGGTCTATAGCCTGCGCGTTCGCTGGTGATCATCAGATCGTAACGTTTGATTTTCTCGTTTTCCGGGACATCCGGCTGGTCGTCGTCCGAGACTTTGGCCTTTGCTTCTTCAGCTTTTGCTTCTTCGGCTTTTGCTTCTTCAGCTTTGGCCTTTGCAGCTTTGGCTTTTTCAGCTTTCACTTTTGCGGCTTTGGCTTCGATGGCGCGGACGATTTCAGCTTTGGCGTCTTCTGCGGCTTTGGCGTCTTTCGCTGCAGCCTCTTTGGCTTTGGCTTCTTTGGCCTTTACATCTTTGGCAACTACCGGTTTCTCAGCTGGTTCAGTCTTTTTGGTGCTGCGTTTGGCTGGTTTCTTCTCTTCTGCCGGTTTGGCTTTGGTCTCTTTTGCCATATTGGAACTCCTTATTTTTTTAAGGCGAAATCACTCGCACATACATTAAAGTATCTGCCGGAAAAAAGCAACAAATGGCGGGACCGTGAAAAGGGCTGCCGCATTTACTTTAGCTATGTTTAACCAGTGTGGATATAGCGTTACCCCGATACGTGTGAAATACTGGCAAAGAGCGCCGGGCATCGAGCGTCGAGTTGGCCAATGAACACTCACGGCTCATTGCTCATCGCTCGTGGCCGCAAAGCAGACAACCTTACTTTTTCATATTCACGATCGTTAAACAGAGCCAAACAAAAAAAAGCTCCCGGATGGGAGCTTTGGATTTACTCGATATCATCATCGATATCGTCGTCTTCATATTCTTCGTCGTCGAATTCATCATCGTCATCATCGAATTCGAAATCGGCGTTGGGTACGTAGGTTTTGGACAATTTTATCAGCCGCCGGGCGTCGCCCAGCGAGTCGCATGTTCTGAAAACGACGGTGACATCATCGAATCTGGCGGCCATATCGAGGATGCGTTCCAAATCGTCGTCGGAGTAGGAATCGAGCAGCCCATGACGTCCGAGCATCTGGAAATAGGCTTCGGAACTGTCGGGCAAATCTTCGCGTTCATCGACGAGCGGGTCGATGGCGAGCAGAATGCCAAGGTTTTGGGCGACCAAAGCGGCTTCCTCGCGTTCCCAGAAACCGGCGGGATGCCAGACCAGACGCATATTTTCCGGGAGATCTGCCCAGTCTTTGGCAAAGCATTCAAGTGATCGCTTGTTGGCATCTGACGGCGTAAATGCTGCGGGTGTTTCGAGCAAAATACGCGAAGCACCGACATTGACGGCCTGTTCTTTGATGCGTGTCCAGACGCGCAGATTTTCATCTGTTTTGAGAAAATGCCCCAGATTTGCGGCGGATTCACCGGGCAACAGTTTGAGTCCAAATCCCTTTTTGATATCTGCCGGACGATGTGTAAATGCCTGCCATGCAACCCAAATCGAGCGCATGTTATTTTTGGATTCGGCGGCAGCCGCAGCCCAGTCTTTGAGCACGCGGGCCTTTGGTGGAGAAAACAGGCCGACGCGGTATTCGATGGCCGAAGCGTCCCGATAAAACGCCTTGCGGTCATGTGGCAAATCGCTGCATCCGCAGAAAATATCAGTCATATCATTACCCAGTGATTAGCGTTTGGTTTCGCGCAGATAGCGCATTTGCAGGTCATAAATCAGGGAATTGAGGAGCTTGTCTTCGTCTTCGGTGAGATTCCCTTTGGTTTTATCGCGCAGCATGATCAAAATATCGATGTTGTTTCTTGCGATGAGTGGGTCCTTGGGCATGTCGGCGAGCTGCGGATCGTCACATTGACCGAGTGCGGCGAGCGCCATGGTCGAAAGCGACAGAACGAACGCTGAGAAAGGCATACCTTCCTGTTTTGCTTGATTGTCTTGGGACATAAGAACTCGCAGGGGAAAATCGAAAAGCCTATTCTTCGGCTTCTTCGGATGGGATTTCAGTGAGGCCGGTGATGGGCTGCGGAATCTCGGAAAGTTCGCAATTTGCCGACAGATCGGGCAGATCCTGGAGGTGTTTTTTGAGTTCTTCTGCGGTGATTCTTGCGGAAGCCAGACCATTGGTGAGGTGGCGATCGATCAGACGTTTGTCGTATTTTTTCTGCTCATACATGCTTGTTTCGGCCATTTTGTTTATCCTCGTGATTATGCTGTTTCGATATGCGGTTTCACACAATGCGTGCAAATAGCGGCCACCTATTTTACCCACAGTGCGCAGAAAAGTAAAGGATTAGTCTGCGTGAATGGTCTGTTGCGGTGAGGGCGGCGCGTATCCCGCAGGGATAGCGACGCAGCGGCGCGTATTGGCCATTTGCCAATAGCGACGCCCCCTCAAAACAAATATAATTTTGCCAGTAATCCAATCAGTTTGAATTAATTTTTTTTTTTTGCTAAATCTGTATTCAATGCGGTTTTCTGCATTGTTGCGTGAATTTTAAAATCCAGACGGAAATCGGGCTATCAAAGGATGTCGAAGTTTATCCAATGATGGCTAAAAGGGTTTGAATATTATTTCGTGCGTTTTTTTTTCGCGCAATTATATTCCGACGCCGACACGCGACATGGAGAATATTCAATCAATGGGGAACCAGGGAGAGTTTTATGAAAAAATCGTTGTTTGTGTGTGCTTGTGCGGCATTGGCGCTGGCTTTTGCGGCATGTTCTGACGATGGCAAGAAAAACAGTGGTGGTGGTGGCGGCGGCGAAACATGCGTCGGCGATAACTGCGGTCAGCAATGCGTTGGCGATAATTGTGGCGGCGACGTTGCTGAGACGCTGATCGTGCGGGCAATGGCTTCGAAAGCGGGTTGCGCGCTGGACATGGATTGTGTGGATGGTTCATTTTGCTTTAACGGCCAGTGCGTGGTGCAGTGCGCTGTGGATCCCAAAATTGATTGCGAAAGCGGTTATGTTTGCGATGGATCGCGTGGGCGTTGCGTGACGACGGCGTATGTTACGGAGCTGCAAAAAATCGAGAAGCAGATTGCAGATGCCGGCGAGACAATGACCGATGGGGAAAAGGCTGCGCTGCGAGCCAGTCTCGAAACAAAAGTCGCATCCATGACCAATGTTCGCCGCAGTGTGCTTGGACAGAAAAACGAAAATAACGAGACCGTCGATAGTATCAAATTCGCCCGTCGCATGGATACGGCAGTTCTGTTCGACGCCAACAAGACGGCT
>CAMKRB010000144.1 GCA_946415045.1 uncultured Myxococcales bacterium | reverse complement strand
GCTCATTCTGGCGCTCGAATTTATACAATCTGCCAGAATCTACGCAGAACAAGCCTCGGCATTGCGCACCTCATGGCTCAAAGAATACGGCATTCAAATCGATATGAGCCAGGATTCATCGCGTCCCGGTCGCGGTGCCTATCAGGAATACGGCGCAAACCGCAAAAAACAAAAGCGATTCGAACGCAGCCGCGAAGCTCTCGGATACGACGAAAACATGCACAAAACCTCGCGCGGATACGATTCAAAAGCCGCACAGACGCCATCCATTCCGACTTCAAATGGCCGCAAACTCTTCCGCGTACAGAATCAGCCGGTTCGCCCCGAAATCCGCGGACGAAATGCAGCCGAAGCCGCTGTATCGACCCGCGTTCCCAACGAACTCCTCATCGGCGGCCGCACGCTCACTTGCGTTACGACTTCACATCGTCAGCCGCTTATCATTATGACAATCGACGAACTGCGCGCCATCGCCAGTGTTCAGCCCCTCACCGACGAACGTTCCTGGCTGAGTTACCGCGTCTCATTACGCGATAACTTCGGAAAATACGAGCTGCTCCACAACTTCCGCCTCGGCGAAATCGTCGATGTCGCCCGCGCTCTGGGCCTGCTCGAAGACAAACTCTTCGTGCCCGACTCCATCCCCATTGGTGCCAGCCTCAGCATTCATCAGAATCTCCGCGTATTGCTGCGCGCATTGCCGTTTATCGGCCGCTGCCACATCGGCGCCCGCGGCAAAAATGGCTGGCTCACCATCGCCAACGCCGAAGATATATTCTGGTTCGAATTCAACGACAAGGCCACCGACGCGCTCGATATTTCCACTCAGACGCTTCAGATCCTCGCCGAAGATATCAACGACGCCGATGCGCTCGAAAACATCAGCCGCGTCGTTCAAAGACTTTCCGACGCTCAAAAGAAAATCCGAGCCGCCGTCGAGAAAAATTATTAGTGCAAAAATAATGGGCAGCCTATGCGCCGATAGCGCATACGGCATGCCTGCGGCTGGCTATCGCTGCGCGATACGCCGCCGCCCGCCCGCTATCTGCGATACGAGGCGTTTATGATTCCCGCATGCGTATGACGACAAAACCCAACAACTGAAATGGCGAGTTCAAATAAACAGGTGCTTTAATTCCTCGCCATTGGTACAAAAGCGAGTTATGGTGCGAGGTGGATAAACGGTGAGGCTTGCCACACTGTTAGAAGAACGGAGATGAGCCATGTTGCTGGAACGCTTTTTACCCATTGGAATTCAGACATTCGAGGATATCCGTGATCGCAATGCGGTTTACGTCGATAAAACCGATTTGGTCTATCGAATGGTGAAATCAGGTAAGTACTATTTTCTTTCGCGTCCGAGGCGTTTTGGCAAATCTTTGCTCGTATCGACATTGCGGTCGTACTTCGAGGGGCGGAAAGACCTTTTTGAAGGGCTTGCGATTGAGCAACTTGAAAAAGATTGGATGCAATACCCGGTGCTGCATTTTTCGCTAAGTCTGATGCGGATTACTGCGGTTGATGATCTCGGTGTTCTGTTAGACAGCATTCTGAGGGATTACGAAAAAATCTATGGAACTGATGCGGGCACAGCTAAGACGGGATACGGCATCCGAATGAAAGATTTGGTATTGCGTGCTCATGCACAAACAGGTCAAAAAGTCGTGTTGCTTTTTGATGAATACGATGCGCCGATTTTGGATACCATGCATGATGAAAAGCTCATGGAATCCGTTCGCCAGAAGCTGCGACAATTTTACAGTCCCATCAAGGATCTGGACAGCAAGCTGCAGTTTGTATTTATCACAGGCATCAGCAAATTCAGCCAATTGAGTATATTTAGCGAACTCAATAATCTGAAGACGATTACGATGGATAATGAGTATGCGGCGATTTGTGGTTTTACACGGGATGAAATCGTCACACAGCTTGCACCCGAAGTCGAGAATCTGGCCAAAGCGATGAATGTCTCGGTGAATACAGCCTTATTGCGTATCAAACGCAAATACGATGGCTATCATTTTTGTGAATCAAGCCCGGACATCTACAATCCTTTTAGTTTATTGAACTGTTTGAGTGAAAAGAAGCTGCGCAATTACTGGTTTTCGACAGGAACGCCGACGCATCTGACAAAAGTATTAAGTCAATATACATTGCGTCCCGAGGAGTTGGAAGGCTTTTTGGCTTCGCAGAATATGTTCGATTTCCCAGTTGAAATGGCGCAGACACCGATACCTGCTTTATATCAAAGCGGCTATCTGACCATCAAATCATGCAAAGGTGCACGTTATATACTTGGTTTTCCAAATGATGAGGTAAGAGTTGGCTTTTTGCAGGGATTGATGCCTTATTATTCTCACAAAACGAGTAATGAAAACGAGATATTTCTTTTAAATATGACTGGTGCGCTCGAAGACGGGAATGTCGATGATGCCATGCAACTTCTTCGCAGTTTTTACAGCTCCATTCCTTATGATGCCGAAAAACAGGACGAAGATCATTATAAAACTATATTTTATTTGATATTCCGATTGGCTTCCGCTTTTGTCGTGCGCACAGAAGAACGCAGTGCCGCCGGTCGTTGTGATGCATTGATAGAAACCGAAGATACAATTTATGTATTTGAATTTAAACTCGACGGCACCGCTGAAGAAGCATTGAAACAGATTGATGATAAGGGCTATGCAATACAGTATGAAGCCGGTGACAAAAAGATCGTCAAAGTCGGTGTGAATTTTGAGAATGATAAGAGAACGATTGAACGGTGGGTGATTGGTTAGGATTCATAAGTAAATAGAGGAGTTAGTATCATGAAGCGAAGTCTCTTTATTGGATGGGTTATTTTAGTGGTAGCTTTTTCTTATGGTTGTACAAGGAAGCGGAATTTACCTGAAAAACAATCGACAGAGGCTGATGTCACTGTGCAAAACAATGATTCTATGAACATTGGCGTAGCCAATAGCCGCGCCACATCTGCTGATGTTACTGTGCAAAACAATGATTCTTTGAACAGAAAACCTTTTAAATTTACGATTACAACGGATATTGATAAAGAGTTAGATGATGAGACGGATATTGATGAAGAGTCAGATGATGAGACGGATATTGATGAAGAGTCAGGTGATGAGACGGATATTGATGAAGAAGCAAATGATGAAGATGTTAAGATTATCATTTCAATTAATAAATTAGATGGAAAACAAACTATATTGTATGATTTAGATTGTGAGAGTGATGGAGAATACGAATTTACTGGTTTATCGGATAATCATGAATGTATATACAAGCCAAATACAGGAACGCATCAAATCTCAGTACGTGGCGAGATACCAGGTTTATATTTATGTGCTCGCCATCCAAATGATGAAGACGCCTGCACACGCTATGCCGCGTATGATTTTAGATGTGATTTATCGTCAGGCAAGGATGATAGCAATGTGGCGTTGAAATCTATTGACAGTTGGGGAGATATTTCGTGGAAAAGTATGTATGCATTTGCAGCAGATTGCCGTGAGTTGGAAATCATACCTGATGAAGTCCCAGATCTGAGTCATGTCAGGGATATGTCGTACATGTTTTATTATGCCTTCTCCTTCAATGAGCCGCTTGAAAAGTGGGATGTCGCAAATATCATAGATATGAGCTGGATGTTTTATTTTGCCTCCTCCTTCAATCAGCCGCTTGAAAAGTGGGATGTCTCAAATGTCACAAATATGCAAGAAATGTTTAGAGGCGCAAAATCCTTCAATCAGCCGCTGGAAAAGTGGAATGTGTCAAATGTAACGAATATGAGGTTGATGTTTGATTTTGCCTCCTCCTTCAATCAGCCGCTTGAAAAGTGGAATGTCTCAAATGTCACAGATATGAGCTGGATGTTTCATTATTCCTCCGCCTTTAATCAGCCGCTTGAAAAGTGGGATGTCTCAAATGTCACAGATATGGGCTGGATGTTTTCTGGAGCCGAATCTTTCAATCAGCCGCTTGAAAAGTGGGATGTATCAAATGTCACATATATGGGCGATATGTTTTCTGGAGCCGAATCTTTCAATCAGCCGCTGGAAAAGTGGGATGTCGCAAATATCATAGATATGAGGTCGATGTTTTATAAAGCCTCATCCTTTAATCAGCCGCTGGAAAAGTGGAATGTGTCAAATGTCATAAATATGAGCTTGATGTTTTTTGAAGCCTCATCCTTCAATCAGCCGCTGGAAAAGTGGGATGTATCAAATGTCGAAGATATGAGAAAAATGTTTAAAGGCGCATCAAAGTTTAGTTATTATCCTAAATCCTGGGTTGTGCCAGAAAAAAGCGAAGATATGTTTACAGGAACAAAAGTAGAAGACAAAGCAAAGAAGAAGCCGTTAAAAAGAAGATAGAGGAGAAGACGATATTTATAATGAAAATGATGGTTGTAATGATAATTGTGAAGGATGAAGGATTCACGAGCCGTATGCACTGAAGGCCCGGCCCCCTCTAAATCTCCCCCGCGGGGGAGACTTTGAATCTTTGACCGGAAGTGCGCATAGGCGAGTGGCGGAGGCCGTATGCGCGTGCGCATAGGCCGAAGGGCGGGGCGTATCGCAGATAGCCCGCGCCAGCGAGCTGTAGAGCCGTGTCGTGACACGGCTCAAAGCGAGCCAACAACACAAAAAATCCCTCGCTATTCGCACAAAGGCGAGTTATGGTGCGAGGTGGATAAACAGTGGGTGTTCCACTGTCAAGAGAACGGAGATGAGTCATGTTGCTGGAACGCTTTTTACCCATTGGAATTCAGACATTCGAGGATATCCGTGATCGCAATGCGGTTTACGTCGATAAAACCGATTTGGTCTATCGAATGGTGAAATCAGGTAAGTACTATTTTCTTTCGCGTCCGAGGCGTTTTGGCAAATCTTTGCTCGTCTCGACACTTCGCTCGTATTTCGAGGGTCGGAAGGATCTTTTTGAAGGGCTGGCGATTGAGCAACTTGAAAAAGATTGGATGCAGTATCCTGTGCTGCATTTTTCGCTAAGTCTGATGCGGATTACCAGTGTAGATGAATTGGGGAGCATGCTCGATTATCTGCTGCGTGATATGGAGCAGATTTATGGACGTGGCAATGCTACGGATGAGGCATACGGTCTTCGCATGGCAAATCTGGTCAATCGAGCTTATGCGCAAACAGGTCAAAAAGTCGTGTTGCTTTTTGATGAATACGATGCGCCGATTTTGGATACCATGCATGATGAAAAGCTCATGGAATCCGTTCGCCAGAAGCTGCGACAATTTTACAGTCCCATCAAGGATCTGGACAGCAAGCTGCAGTTTGTATTTATCACAGGCATCAGCAAATTCAGCCAACTGAGTATATTCAGCGAACTGAATAATCTGACGACGATCACGATGAACAGCGAATATGCGGCGATTTGCGGTTTTACGCGGGATGAAATCGTCACACAGCTTGCGCCCGAAGTTGAGAATCTGGCCAAAGCGATGAATGTCTCTGTAAATACAGCATTATCGCGTATAAAACGCAAATATGATGGTTATCATTTTTGTGAATTGAGCCCTGATATATACAATCCATTCAGTTTATTGAACTGTTTGAGTGAAAAGAAGCTGCGCAATTATTGGTTTTCGACAGGAACGCCGACGCATCTGACAAAAGTACTGAGTCAATATACATTGCGTCCCGAAGAACTGGAAGGTTTTACTGCAAGTGAGATGGATTTCTATGTCCCCGTGGAACATGCAGAAACGCCCATTCCTGTGTTGTATCAAAGTGGTTATGTCACGATAAAATCATTTCGAAGTGGTATCTATACATTAGGATTTCCAAACGAAGAAGTCCGTGTGAGTTTTCTTAAAGGCCTGGCTCCATACTATACAGGACAAACTATAACAGGAAACAATTCATTTCTAATACGGCTTATGACTTCACTCAATGATGGCGATGTTGATAAAGCTTTAACTTTGTTGCGTTCGTTCTATAGTTCGATTCCATACAATGCCGAAAAACAGGACGAAGATCACTATAAAACCATATTTTATCTCATTTTTACGCTGGCATCTGAATATTCGGTGCGCACAGAACAATGCAGTGCCGCCGGTCGTTGTGATGCATTGATAGAAACCGACGATACCATCTATGTATTTGAATTTAAACTCGATGGTACGGCTGAAGAAGCGCTCAAGCAAATCGACGATAAAGGCTATGCAATTCAATACGAAGCCGGCAACAAGAAGGTCGTCAAAGTCGGCGTGAATTTTGAGAATGATAAACGAACGATAGAACGCTGGGTCGTTGCAGAATAAGCAGCCGCACGCGTATTTGCCAGCGGCAAATAGCGTGCGGCAAGAGGGCGTAGCGAGCTGTGGAGACGTTCCGTGGAACGTCTCTCAGCGAGTTAGCCCGAAACGCGGGGCGTATCGGCGCAGCCGATAGCCCGCGATCCAATGATACCAAACAAAATGCAAATCAGATTTCAACGTGTGCAGATCGAAGCGGTGTTATTTTCCGGCTTTGACGAACCCCGCGATTGCCTCAATCACGGCAGCGTCCACTTTCGACGCGACAGCATAGTCTTTTGAGATTTCCATAAGATTGGGATTTTCGAGCGTCGTGGGAATCATCAGATGGTTCAGGCGGTCGAAGCGCATGCACCGGAGATTTGGATATTTCTTTTCGGCGGCAAGCCACAAATCAAAGTCCTCGGCATAGATCTGCATATCGGCACTTCCCCAGAGCACGAGGATGGGAACCTTTGTATTCGCGAGCAATTTTTCTCCGGTCGCGTCGCGCAGGGATTTCCAATACCGCACCGGTTGCCCGATAATCAATTCATCGTCGGGAAGCGCATCGAGCTTTGGCACTTTCTCGTCGAGTTCATGGATCAGGGATTCGAGCTGCGACGCGGTCGCCTCGGAGCCGCTGGACTTGCGGTACTCGGCGAGCGCGAGCGTCTGCTGCTGCTTGATGACGTCAAAAAACGAGCGCAGAGTTCCCGACATGGAGATAGCTCCCGCGAGTTCCGGATGCCGGTCGGCAAGATAGGGCACGAGCATGCCACCCAGACTGTGCCCAACGACGAAGATGCGCTTTGCGTCCACACGCGCATCGCCTTGCAACATGCGCATGGCAGCGTCGAAATCGTCCGTCGCCTCCGTATGGATCGTGACCTTGTCGGGCGCAGCCGAATCGGGATACAGCTTACAGCGCTTGTCGTAGCGCAGCGTCGCAATTCCGCGTTCCGCAAGGCCGTGCGCGATGTCGCGGAATGGCGCATTTGCCGACACCGTCTCGTTCCTGTCGTTGCACCCGGAACCGTGCACAAAAATCACGACGGGCGGTTTCTCCACATTTTTGGGCAGGGTCAGATAACCCGAAATCGGATACTGCGCATCTGCGTTGAAAGAGACTTCGGATTCCGCCCACGTATCCGTAGATTCCGGGCCCTTGACAACAGAATCGTCGGCATCACTGTCTGGCTTTACCAAAAATCCCTGCAGATTTCCCTCTTTGTCAAATAAGACGGTATACGTCATGGACTTCTTGGTATGGCGCGCCTTTAATTCGTAGTAGTGCGACACAAAATCCTTCAGATTGATCGACTTCACGTACTCGAAATCCCCGGCGAGATCCAGAATTTGATTGCGAGCCTCCTGAATCACATTTTCGGGAAGCTGTTTTCGGAACTCGTCCGTCGCATTTGCTGCGAATTGCGCATAGTTGCCGGTCACGAACCCCTCCACAGCAACGGCGACCTCGGTTGCGCAGTCTTCCGGGCACTTTGTTGGAGCATCTATCTTATCCAGGTTGAATCCCCCCAACTCGACGCCGGGAAACCAGAAATAGCTGTGTTTCAGATAGCCATCCTTGTGCTTCGTGATCATCCTCACCTCAAGCGCAAGTCCGTCCCAGTATGGAAGTCGATAGACGATGCGTTCGAATTCTCCAACCTGTGAGAAAGATGTATTCCAGGCAGATTCCAAATCCTGATCCCTGACCATCCCCTGGAGTTTGGGAATAAAAGCATTGCGGATCTTGTCCCATTGCTTCGTGCGAAACCATTCGGCGATCTGCGCGGATTTGTCCATGGCATCAAGTGCATTCACAGATTTGTTGGCTGCCTGCACGGGTTTTACCGCATCATCTGCAGGTTTTGCGGCATCGCCGGCATCATTCGCAACTGCGGATTCTGCAGGTTTTGCGGCATCGCCGCCATCATTCGCAGCTGCGGATTCTGCAGGTTTTGCGGCATCGCTCTGTTCCGCCTGTGGAGCGGATTTTGGACTACATGCCGACATCGCAAGAGACATGGACGCCAGGGTTACATAAACCATTCTGCGCATAAAACATCCTTTAATAATCATAAAATCTTTGAACAAAAGATGATATAGCAAAAGAAAAGACTTTGTTATATCGGATATCGTAAGACGGGCATCAGCTCGAAGTGTACCACGTCGA
>CAMKRB010000143.1 GCA_946415045.1 uncultured Myxococcales bacterium | reverse complement strand
GTTAGGGGGCGTTGAAACGTGAACGCCCCCTAACGACCCCCGCACGTCCGGGGGAAACCCCCGGACCCCCTATTTGGGTTTTTAGTTCTATTTAATCCAGTTCACGCCTGTGAATCGCCATCCAGGCGAGCACAGGCGTGCGCGCCGACGTCGTGTCGGTGCGTTTATGTGATTTGGGGCTTATCATGACGGCAGCGCCGTAAGCACATTCTCTCGCGGTTGCGCGCCGCATGTGGGGTACCATAAGCCATAAGCTATGAGCAATAAGCTATAAGCTATAAGCCATAAGCTATAAGCTATAAGTTATAAGCCACAAGCATTCTGGTCGTTCAGAGCCTGTTGAGAAACTGTGTATGCTTTATTCTGTTGCGGCGCACGAAAGGCCATCTTCAGCACAGCCTTTGGGGCAAATTGTGGGCGGCAGCGCGATGGTGTAGCTGTAGGAACCTTCGGATTCTGCGCAAACGAGCAGGATGGAAGCGACCTGGTTGTTCTGCCCGGCGCCATAGAAGCACTGGGTTTTGTCGAGATCTTCGGCTGTGCAGGCAGTTTCGTATGCGCAGTTTGTCGATTCGGAATTGCATTTGTTCGATACGCATGCATTGGATTCGTCGTATTTGAATTCAGTGCCGTCGCATGTGGCGAGGAATGCTTTGCCATCGTCTTCGATGCATTTGAGCGTGCCGGCTTCGGTGCATGTATTGGTGGGTTCGGGGGTGACGGTATCGAATGGATTGCCGTCAGGATTGTCGATGCAGTTGCTGTAGTCTGTATTGCAGATCTTGCCTTTGCATGTGGTCATGGCGCTGTTCAGATCGAGCACGAGTTTACCGTTGGTGCAAGTGGCGAGTGAAGAAGTTTTTTTGCCGCCGAAAGTACCCATGGTGCAAATGATTTCGCCTTCGAGGGCTTCGTCACATGTTTCGGTGGTGGGCGATGCGCATCCGGTATTGTCGGATGAACAGGCGGACCAGCAATAGTCACTTTCTTTTGAAACGAAGTTGGTGCCGTTGCATGTCGCCAGAGTAGCGATGCCGTCTTTTGTAAAGCATTTGGTGGTGTTCTTTTCAGCTTCGGTGCAGGCGTCGAATGTTGCGGCAATGCCCTTTCGTTCGGGGCGTCCTGCGGGCTGAATGGTGGTCCCGCAGCCCGTATTATCGGCGTTACAGACGTTGGGATCACAGCCGGAGGTCGTTTTGAACGATTTGCCGTCACACGTTTTAAGCACGGCATAGCCGTCTTCGACCGCGCAAATCACTTTGCCTTTATTGGCTGCGTTGCAGCCATTGGGATCATTTGGAGTGGTGGGATCCTGTGTGTTTTGCTGTGAATTCTGGGGAACGTCGGTGTCGACGTACTCAACGGATTCGTTGCATGCGAAGCAAAAAGCAGCGACTGCACACAGAATACATGAAAGCGATTTTTTGTTTGTCATTGATTGGGGTTCTCCTAAACCAGCGTTAATGCCGGGGCAATAAAAAGCCCCTCTAAGCGAGGGGCTGATGAATGTGTTTATTGAGATGATGATTATTACGGTGCTACGCATGCGGTAGAGTCATCATTGCAGGTTGCACCTTCGCCGCATGGTTTAATGAACTGCGTTGGGGCGAACAAGTATGTGCCCTCTACCTCCTGGCATGTCGCCATGACTGAGCCAAGCATTCCACGCAGATAATCAAAGAAGCATTTTTGTTTGTTTGCATCTGCCTCTGTGCATGTATAATCATTATTGCATGCAGTATTATCAGTGTTGCAGCCATTCAGGCACTTATAAGCTTCGTTGTGCTTGTAATTACCGCCTTCGCATTTTTCAAGGTAGCCATCTTTGCAGCGCACATCACCATTGGTACAACCGTCTTGCGGTCCCGGACCAGGCTGTGTATCGGGTTGGACGAGTGCCCCGTTTTCACAGGTGGCGTGTGAATACTCACCGCCATAATTGTGTTCAACGGGTGAGTTGGCACATACACCGCATTCACCGTCTACAGTGCATGAAGCTCCCATTGGGCATCGGTAGGTCAGCCATTCTCCTTCCATTGGAATTGCGACCTTAAGATCTTTTCCTGGCAGAGTCTGGGGGAATTTCATGACAGAGTTAATCGTCATCTGATTGTTGGCAACAGCATCACCCAGGTACAGACTGAGTGATTTAATGGATACCTTTGCTTCTGCGAGCAGTGATGACATTGCTTCATTGTTTGTAAGTACAGAACTGAGCTTATTTCTTTGTTCTGTGGTCAGTTCACTTAGATCCACCGTTTTGAAAATCTGCATTGCTTTCTCAGTTCCGATGGTATTAAAGATACTTGCAACCTGTTGTGTCGAGAGATCCATCAGGTTGGCATTTTCATCAACGTAACCCGTATTCGGATCCAATGCTTTCAGCTCGAACGTGTCGTCCATGATGATACCATCAGCCAGGTAGCAGGCATTATCGAGACCAGCTTGTCCTTCGACCATAACGCTGTTGGCAAGCTTATCGAATGTGAAGACACCACTTGCAAACATGGAGCTGTGGCAATACTGCTTTACGCCAAGTGCATGACCGGCCATAGATGTATTGTCGATACAACGATCGTTCTGAGAAAACGTCAATGCAAACAGATTGTTTCTGTCTTCATCAGACATGCCTCTCACCACAAACTGTCCAAAGAACTGTCTGTGTGCTTTATAGGTTGGGAGATCTGCACTTGCTCTGCTGTAGGAAGAAGTCAGCAAATTCTTAAGTGCATTGAGAATTGCCTTGGCAGTCGTATTATTAATATCCGTCGGCTTCAGCTTGATCTTGCAACTCATCTTATCCGCTGAAGTGCAGCTCGGGTCCAGTTTGACATAGCCAGCTGTTGGGTTATTGGAGTCAAACATCTGATCCTGGAGTGCGGCAATATCGGAATTTGACAGGATCTGTGTCAGATCTTGGGATGAATTCATCATCATGGAGACCTGATCGATGATAAACTCATCCACCAGTTTGGCAATGCTTGCATCCGTCGACGCGGCGAGCTGAGCATCGGTCATGTTGTCGTGACCGGATAACTTTCCAATACTTCTAAGCAAGTGGACGGATATCTCGCGAATCATTGTATAGAAACCGATAGCCACACCTGAAGTCGAACTTTTATGCGCACCATCGACATGGATCAACATATCGTCCGGGCAATAGCCGGATGAACCATTCATGCACTCACAGATGGAGGAATAAAAGAGTCTGGCGTAGAATGCATTTTTGGTTTTTACTGAATTCTCATCGGTCTTGGTGAGTGACGCAATAATTTCGCCAAAATTCAATTGCCCCTGATTCTCACCATTTTCAATAACAGGTAAATTGCCCAGGTCTGTTTTGAACAAATTATTGATTAAATTTGGAGATTGAATCAGGTTGGCAATTTTTACTTTTGCACCTGCATCTGTGGTGGCAGATGCAGCGAGGGTACGCAGCGTTGCGACCTGTCTGAAGATTGGCAACAGATGCGATGCCAGTATGAAGCCGAAATATCTGGTATCAACGGTGATGGGATCGCAAGTGCCTTCTTGCTCAACCTTAAGGGCGGTGCACGAAAGGTTGTTATTGGTTCCGAAACAGCCAACACTCGAATCACACAATTCGGTGCCGCAGGCACAATACCAATCGTTTTCGTTCTTTGGTTCAGCAGGGATGCTGTTGTAGGCGTATTTATAAAGCGCAATCATTTCCGGTGTGCCGTAGAAAACATCCTCAACCCCCAGTTTTCCAAAGCCGGCAGCGAGTATCTGGGAGAGTTGAGGTTTGAGTGCCGGGGTGCTGAGCATCGCCCGGAGCTGTTCAGCTTGATTGCCGGCAAGAGGAATGCCGCCAGACATCATACAGCGCGTATCCCATGTCAGGATTTCAGTAACTTCCTCTGTCGGCACATCCGTATCACAACCTGTTGCGCAGCACAGAGACGCCAGCAATAATAAGCGAGTAAGTTTTTTCATAACTTTTCCTATAATAATGGCGACCTATTTGGAGCCACCAGATTTGTTCACTTTCTGTCCACGAACACAATTCACGCCATCATTTATGCAATCACCGCATTGCGTTGAATACAGCAAACCATGCTCGGTATAGGTTTTACAAGAGTAATTATTTGGGCAGGCTTTTGGGGAACTCCAGTTTTCACCGTCGCATTCAACGACATATCCGATCACTTCGCCGGTGGAAGTTCCGGTTTGCTGAAGATTGACTACGCGATCAAAGCAAATGGTCATATCTTTGATGGTGCATGTGTATTCGGGATAATCGAGATTTCTTTCACCCATGCACACGTATTGCTTGCTGATGCTGTCGACAATGCAAGTGACGCCTTCACCGCATTCGGTACCGCTGCAAAAACAGCGACTTTTGCTGCTGTCTTTTGCGCTGGGCTGAAATACACCGCCCGTCAGAGCGCAGAAATCCGCGTTTGTAAAGCTGCCGACTTCATCCGTGGGAACATCCATGTCGCACCCAGCAGCCAGGATACCCATGGCGCACAGCACGCCGCATAATATTTTATTCATACTGTTCTCCTGTACGTGTGTGCGCAACGCTTAGAATGTCAGACCGAAAGAAAGACTTGTGGGGGAGACGTTAAAGGAAACGGATTCATCAGCGCTGCCGTCGTTGTCGAGATCAATTCTGGCATAATGATAACCGGCAATACCGGTAAGGACTGCACCGCCGACGGTCATGGCGAGACCGGCACCGAGCATGGCCCAGCTTGCTACGTAGGGCTTGGTGACAGCAAATCCGGACTTGTCTGTAGTTGTTGAGCCGCTTTTCTCAATTTTGTCTACCTGCATGGTGAGCACGCCGCCGGTGATGGCCAGGATGAGACCGCCAGCCGTGATGCCAACGCCTGCCCACAAAGCACCGCCCCAATTGCGCTTGGATTCTTCAATCAGATATGCACCGGCAACTTCCATTCGGGCCTGATTCTCGCGCTCTTCAACTGTTTTGGAATCCCATTCGGCTTTGAGTTCGTTGTATTTGGCCTGTTCGGCAGCGAGCTCATCGGCTTTTGCTTTGAGGGCTTCGGGGGTGGCTTCGGGATGCTCGGCTTCATAGCGAGCGTACCAGATACGACGGGACATGCCGGGATCCACGGCGACATCTGACGTCATTTCGGCTGCTTTGACGAAATACTGCGTGGCGCGATCGGAATCACCTTTTCCTTTCATTGCAAGGCCGGTGTAATAGAGCAATGCCGGGGATTTCTGGCAAATGGCGAACAGTGGTTTGGCATATTCGACGGCGTCGTCGTATTGACCTTTCTCAACTGCGGTTTCGAGTTTGCCAAAATTACTCGTCCATGTGGCATTGCTGGCCAGATTATCGCAGGAATCTGCGAAAGCGTTTGTTGATACTGTGGCCGCCAGGGCCAGTCCCAAACCAATCGAAAGTCTTTTGTTCATGTGTCACCACTCAAACCGAAACGCGCACGAGAAATGCGCAAATTCAAGAAATACGCACAAATGTGCGCAAAAAACGTTGCCAGTATTGGCTTTGTCTATGTTTAGTTGCCTGCTGCACATGGGCCTTGAATCACATCCGGGGGCTAGCAAAAGTCCACCATCTGTGGCCCCCTTACTTCCCGTGAGCATGGCTGCTAACCAAACCTCACACTGTGTCGTCCACACACGACACAACACCTGTTTTATAGCGATTTTTGTGCGACGCGTCAAATAAATGCATTCATTCTCTTTGTGTATAATGTTTCTGTGGGTGTGGGTGGGTGAATGTGGGTAATAGTGGGGGACTGGTTCGCGATTTTCAGACGGTTGGTTCCCGGGTTTTGAGGTGGCGCTGATGTGAGGGGAATGTATAGATTTCCTGCACATGAGCTCATACGGCCGCAGGCCGTCCTGATGAGCACACCAATTCTCCCGCCGACACGACGTCGGCGGGGCGTCGCTGTAACGACAGGACGTCGTTTCAGCGACGCAATGCAAATGACATAGAATTAAAGCTGGGGGGACCGGGGGATCACCCCCGGCCGCGCGGGGTTGCAAGGGGCGTTCGCGGAACAACGCCCCTTGCCGCCTGCGGCGCGTAGCCGCGAAAAATATGTGCTTACGGCGCAAGCCGTCCAGAAGAACACATCAATGCTCCCGCCTGCGGCGCGTAGCCGCAAAAAATATGTGCTTACGGCCGCAGGCCGTCCAGAAGAACACATGAATTCTCCCGCCTGCGGCGCGTAGCCGCGAAAAATATGTGCTTACGGCGTAAGCCGTCCAAAAAGAACTGTAGTAAAGGTATAGGTTTCCTGTATTTTTTATGGTTCCAAGATAATTAAAAAAACGCCGTTGTTAATTTCAAATCGGTACTTATATTAGCAAAACGGGCATTTGGCCTGCACGACTAAATATTGATCAACAAGCGAAGGAGTTTACATGGCATCCATTATAGGCATTGATTTGGGCACGACAAATTCTGTTCTGAGCATTTTTGAAGGCGGTAAAGCCGTCGTGATTGCAAATGCGGAAGGCAGTCGCATCACCCCCAGCGTCGTTGCATACACCGAAAAAGACGGCATCTTGGTCGGGGATCTGGCCAGACGTCAGGCAATTGTCAATCCATCGGGAACGATATATTCCATCAAACGTTTTATGGGCAAACGCTATGACGAGGTTCCCGAAGCGGACCGCAAAAGTGTGCCTTATGAAACTTGTGATCAGCTCAATGGCGATCTGGGCGTGCGCGTAAATGGCAAGATCTACAGCCCAAGCGAAGTTTCTGCGCAGATTTTGTCAAAATTCAAAACGTGCGCAGAGCAGTATCTGGGACAGCCGGTGACCGAGGCCGTCATTACAGTGCCAGCCTATTTTAATGATGCGCAGCGACGTGCGACCCAGGTGGCCGGCGAAATTGCGGGGCTGAATGTCCGCCGTATCATCAACGAACCAACGGCAGCTGCACTTGCCTATGGCGTGGATAAAGATAAAGACGAAAAAGTTGCGATTTACGATTTCGGCGGCGGCACGTTTGATATCTCTATCCTTGAAATCGGCGGCGGTGTCATCGAAGTTCTGGCGACAAACGGTGATTCGCATCTGGGCGGCGATGATATCGATCAGGCAATTCTGGATCTGTTGCTCGATCGCTTTAAAAACGAAACTGGAATGGATGTTCGTGGAGATGCGCTCATCATCCAGCGAGTGCGCGAGGCGGCAGAAAAAGCCAAGATGGAACTGTCGTCGATGGTGCAGACCGAAATCTATTTGCCTTTCCTCACAGCAGATCAGTCGGGACCCAAACATCTGCGCATGTCGCTGAGCCGGGCCGAACTCGACGTGATGATGCGGCCGCTGATCGAGCGCAGTCTGGCGTGCTGCAAACGCGCATTCGAAGATGCAGGCCTCAAGCCGTCGGATGTACAGGAAGTGCTGTTGGTTGGCGGATCAACGCGAATTCCGCTCGTTCAGAAAGAGGTCGAGAATTTCTTTGGCAAAGCCCCCAACCACAGCCTCAATCCTGACGAAGTCGTTTCGATTGGTGCGGCAATTCAGGGCGGTGTGTTGGCCGGTGAAGTCCATGATATCGTGCTTTTGGACGTGACACCGCTCACGCTGGGCGTCGAAGCCAATGGCGGCCTGATGGTTTCGCTCATCGATCGGAATACGACAATTCCTACCAAAAAGACCAAGCTCTTCAGCACGACGGTCGATAACCAGTCGAGCGTGACGATTAATGTCTATCAGGGTGAACGCCATTTTGCGTCTGAAAATCGCTTCCTTGGGCAGTTTGAACTGGCTGATATTGAACCGGCCCCCCGTGCTGTTCCGCAAATTGAGGTGAGTTTTGATATCGATGCCAACGGTGTGTTGCGGGTTTCAGCGACGAATAAGAAATCAAACAAGACCGAGTCACTCGTGCTGATGGGGGCAGGCGGATTGACCGAAGACGAAATTCGCAGCGCAATTGCGGATGCCGAAGCTGCCAAAGAAGCGGATCTCAAGCGCGAAGCGCGTTTGGTGGCCAAAAATAAAATTCAGGGCTTCATCTTTAGCATTTCGCGTATGGAACGCGAAAACTCCGATGCACCAAAAGAACTCGTCGATAAGACGGGACCAATGCTTGAGGATGCGCAAGCGCTTTTGAACCGCGAGGATGCAGCTACCGAAGAATTGGAGGAGATGGCGAAAAACCTGTCGGCGTTTAGCCGCGACTGGTATGATCTCGTGTTTCAAAAAGAAAAAGCGGCTGACGATGCCAAACGTGCGGCAGAGGAGCAGGCTGCCCAGCAGCAGGCCGCTCAGCAGGCACAGCAAAATGCCGAAAATTCAGGAAATGCAGAATAATTATACATTTCCTGCACATTGATTGCGTCATCACCAATCTTACGGCCGCAGGCCGTCCGGAAGAACACATGAATTCTCCCGCCTGCGGTGCGTAGCCGCGAAGAAAATGTGCTTACGGCCGCAGGCCGTCCTGATAAGCTATAAATTCTCCCGCCGACACGACGTCGGCGGGGCGACGGTACAACGCCATGGATG
>CAMKRB010000142.1 GCA_946415045.1 uncultured Myxococcales bacterium | reverse complement strand
CGGATTTGTATGCGATAACGGAGTTTGCAAGGTAACGGATTGTGAATCGAATTACCATTTGTCGGGCAATGCATGTGAGGCCGACAGCGTTGCAAATTGCGGTTCATCTGGAAATCAGTGTCCCAAGCCGGACAATGGCACAGCGGTATGTATAAACGGCAGCTGCGGCATAGACTGCAGCACAGGTTACACGAGTCATGGCGGCCGTTGTATTCCCAATAACCTGTATTGTACCCAAATCGACGCCACTCGCTGCTGGAACGATGGCAAAACGGGTAAGATGCAGAAATGTGTGGATAATATCTGGACAATTCAAAGCACCTGCAGCGGCAATGCATCGTGCAACAGCGGCGGGACTGGATGCGGCAGCTGCATCAATGACCAGAAACAATGTTCGGACCGCATACCACAGACGTGTACAAACGGCGCATGGGCAGGAAGTTCGGCGTGCGATGCGAATCTGGTGTGCAATGGCGGCAGCTGTGGCAGCTGCGGAACGAATCAGCATGTGTATGGCAATCAATGTGAAGATAACAGCGTGACCAATTGTGGCACACACGATCACAAATGTACAAAGCCCAACAACGGCGACGCGACATGTACCGGAGGCCGCTGTGGTATTCAATGCGATAGTGGCTATACGAGCAATGGCACATCCTGTGTGCCCAACAGCGTGTATTGCGCGACTGAAGGAGTCAAGCGATGTTCCGGACGAATACCGCAGGTTTGTACAAATAATACCTGGACTGGCAGTACGCAATGTGACAGTGATAAGATCTGTGATAGCGGCAATTGTTCTGCGTGCGGTACTGGCAAACATGTGTATCAGAATATATGCGAAGCAAACGATTCGATGAATTGTGGTGAGCATAATCACACTTGTATATCTGAAGCTGGACCGTGTGAAACGCTTGCATGCAATACGGAATCCGGGAAATGTGAGTTTGCAGGATGTGCGAATTCATGCCATTTGAGCGGTGGAACGTGTGTGCCTAATGTATGTACAGACGGTGAAAAGTCGTGCGACAGCAATATGGCACATTTGAACTGTGTTGGTGGTGATTGGCAAGTGATTGAAACGTGTTCAATGCCTTCGAATGGTATGCCAACATGTGACAAGAATAGCGGCTGTGATTGGGAATGTAATGATGGATATTGTCCGTCAGGCTACAGCTGTGTAGATTCCAAATATGATATGGACAATTGTGGTTCGTGCGGCTATGCCTGTACAACTGGCGAAGTGGACAATTCTACTGCTGTTACATGTATGAATGGTCAGTGTATTGCTGAGGGATGTGAAACTGGTTATCACGAATACAACGGTACTTGCGAAGCGAATAGTTTTGAACACTGTGGTTCACATAGCAATAGCTGTACTGCGCCGTGTGGTGGGTTCGATTGCAATGCGAGTAAGGGACTCTGTGAGAGTACAGGTTATTGTAGTGGTGGATGCCATTTGAATCAGGGCGTATGTGTACCTGATGAATGTACCGATGGAGCACATCAGTGTGATGGGGATGGCATATATCAGGTATGTGATAATGGAGAGTGGGAGGTTGATGAGACATGCAGCTATCCAACAAATGGTGCGCCGCTATGCAATGACAGTACTGGATGCAGCTGGATGTGTGTAGACGGCTATTGTCCGGGGGCAGGATTTAACTGTGTGAGCAAGCAAACGGATCTTAATAATTGCGGTAATTGTGGGACAAAGTGCACAAAAGACAGGGTACCGCATTCAACGGCTGTGAAGTGTGCGGGGGGCAGATGTCTTGCGACTGCGTGCATTAGTGGATACAGCGTGAGTGGCGGTGCTTGTGTGCCTAATGGCAACTCATGTGAAACGACAGGATATTATGATATATCGAATCCGCTTGAAGATGGTACATATGTCAATGTCGTAGCCTATTGTATAAAGAACGAAGATGATCTTCGCGCTGTGGCTGATGCAGTCAACGATGGCAAAGTATTTCCGGATGACAATGGAGATAATGCGTACATTTTGATGGACAATGTCGTGATAACGGGTTCGTCGTGGAAACCAATCGGGACGCAATCCAATCCATTTAAAGGTGTTTTCTTTGGGGATGGATATGACTTGTATACAGACGCGCCTCTGGAAGCGGATTCGGATTATTATGGTGTATTCGGGTATGCAGAGGATTCCGTTTTTTACAATGTCTATTTACGGGTCGATATCAACGGTAATGGTCATAGTGGTGTGTCTGCATTTGTTAGCCATGCGAAGAACTCACATTTTCAGGAAATCCAGGTGGATTCATCCAAATTGAATAGTGTGAGTTCACAGGTTGGTGCAATTGTGGCGGTTGACAGTGGCAGTACAATATATTACAGTTATGCGCGTAACCTGGTGATTGAGTCTGATTATGAAGATGTTGGCGGTTTGGTTGGTGGTGCAGAAAATACACAGATCATCAGTTGTTATGTTCAGGATGCACAAATTACAGCAGATGGTAATGCCGGTGGTATGGTCGGTTATTCGGGAAGTGGTTTCTTTATAGACGATGGTTATGTAGAAAACTCAACAATGGTTTGCACAGGCTATTGTGGTGGTATTGGCGGTGAAATGATGCAGAATGCATCATTCCATAAAGTATATGTCAACAATGTTACGATAGAAAGTGCAGGCGGCTGTACTGGTGGCATTTCAGGAGAATGTATGGAATGTCAGTATGATACGTGCTATGCCAGTGTTACTATAAATGCGGCAGATGCATCAGGCGTTGGCGGTATTACAGGCTGTTCAACCAACTCAAATCACGAGAGCTGTGGTGTGTTTGGCGAGGTGAATGGCAAGACACGTATTGGTGGTGTAGTGGGAGAGGCGACATCGGATTCATACACGAATTGTTATTCGAATGCCATAGTGTCTCCGTTTGGTGACAGTTTTGCTGGGAGTTTTGCCGGCAGAACGGATGGCGTGAGTTTTACGCGTTGTTATGCAAGTGGTGAGGTTCTTTGCGGCAATACGAATGATTGTGGTGCGTTCGTAGGTATTTCGGAGTCTTCGACTATTGAAAACAGCTACTACAACAGTGACATACATGTGTATGGGTCGAATCCCATGGGGGTAGCGGTTGGATTTGACAGCGGCGATTACATGGATGATTTGAAATCTTTCTATATCAAGGACAATGCTTCGCGTGTGGATGATTCCATGACGCTGAGTGATGGACTTGGTGATCGGTATTCAGAAAAAACCTGTACAATAGCGGGCGAAGAAATCAAGTTGCCGGTGATAGATGATGCTTATCCTCCTTCTGTGTGCAGATAGGTGGGAATGATATGCGTATCGGGCGAAAGCCCGATAGCATGGCCAGCGCAAAAGAAATGCCGCGTATGCCACGGTGTGGCATAGCGGCATTTGCCATGCGTATTGGGCGAAAGCCCGATAGCATGGCGGCCAAGCATTCGCAGGTCTATTTCTTTATCCACATTGCAGGCCGAATTCCGAGGCCACTTTCCGAAACGCCATATCCGGCAGAGTCCACTCGTCCGTCAAAGAAAACATACACTGTCCGAAACAGGGATGAGCCAGGTGTTCTTGTGTACCAGATGGTTGGGCAGTTATCAGTTGTGCACAGGGTACAATCATTGCCTGTTGTACATGTTACGGCACCTTTGATGTTTTTGGCATAAGTCGTTGGTATTGCTGCCTTTGAACTGTCTTTTGTATTGAAATCGGATGAAGCAAAATAGGTTTTGAGTTCACTTGCGCTTAATAGAAATACTTTATCTGTTGTATTGTTACCTCCGGAAGTATTTGTATCGGTATTGGCCGGATTTGTGTTGCTATGTTCCAGAATTTTCTCTTTTTCTTCAGATGTGAAAGCAATATCCAGGAAATTTTTACCGCTGCCTGAATAATCTGTTGAGAATTTATTATGGCTTCCATCCAATCCATTCAGCCATGAGCGAATTGTACTCGTTTCCCATGTCGTTTTTGTCTTTTCAAGTTTTTCTGCTGACAATGCAGCTTGTTGTTCTTCGGTGTATTTTTCCGGATGTAATATCCAATCATCTACTTCTTCTGTGTAATTGTATGGTATGGCATCAATCACCTGATGTGTTATCAGTAGTATTTTGTTATTTTCGACGGCCAGTACCTGCCATTCGATGGGGGACAGGTCGCCGACGTCATTCATTTTGTGATATCGGCCAAAATACAAGGTGTCACCAATGCCAGCACTGCTCACAAGCGTATTGTAGTCCACGCATGTGATGCCATCCGGGGCCAGGAATGATAATTGTGCTTCCTGGCAGGTTAAGCATTCTGAATCGTTTTTACATTTAGTGTTACCGGGACAGTTCTGGATATTGGTTTCCACGCCGTAGTCGCAGATCGATAACTGGCCGACATTACCGTTATTCTTACAGGAAATGACGCGATTCTGACATGTGCCGCAGGACAGCCCGGAGCTGTCGCAGGATGCGTCGTTGGAACAAGGTGTTGTGTGGATTTTGCCGCCGGTACATGTCGTCAGTTGTCCAACGCGATCGCTGTTGTTTTGGCAAGTTGCGACAGTTGTATTTTTACATACGCCGCAGAAATATTTGCCAGTACTGTCGCATGATACATCATGGCATGATGCGGCCAGATCATCTTTATCCCAATACCATTCACCACTCTTGCAGGTTTCTATGGTGCCGATATTGCTGCGATCGATACATCTTGTCGCATTGTTGACGCAGTCGCCGCAATTGGACTTGTCGCTGTTACATGAAACAGTACTGCATGAAACCGGATTCTCCAGCCTGCCGTTGTTGCACGTTCTTACAGTGCCAATATTGTTGCTGTTATCATAACAGCTTGTTGTACCATTTATGCAGGAGCCGCAGGCGGTTCCGGTGCTGTTACAAGAGCGGCTGTTTGTACATTCCCTGGTTGCTTCAGAAGGCCATTCACCGGATGTGCATGTATATATTTTTCCGGTCGTTCCGGTGTTATCACATTTTGTTTTCCCATTGATACATGTGCCGCAGGCAGTGCCTTCACTGTTACAGGAATTGTTATCGGGGCATGTATTGTCTTCTATCCATTGATTGTTGTTACAATGATATAATTGGCCGGTGGTTCCGTCATCGGTGCATTTGATTTGTCCATCGATGCAGTCTCGTGGAAAACAGCTGTTTCCAGTGAGGATATGCGCGTTGTCGCAGGATAAAGCCAGGCATTGGCCGGCTTCGCATGAAACGGTCAGGCTGCCTTTGATACTACTGGTTGTACACGATTGGTCATAATCACCGCAGTGGTCGTTGTTATCTGCTTCACATTTGCCGTTGTATACATAATATCCGGGCTTACATTCTGTTGCTTTGCATGTGCCATTATCACATATACCATCTTTCCAGCCTTTAATTGTTTGCGGACCACAAATGTTAGGGACACAATTCTCGTCTGAGCCGCAATATGTCGTACTGATATTCGGATTGATGCAGCTGCCACCGCAATTGATTTCACTTTCATTCGCACAGTTTTCAACGCAATCATCCTCCGCGCAAAGTTTCTTTTTTGGTTCATTTGTGCATTGTTTACAAAACTCACCGCAGCATTGATTTGCCGACAGACACGCGTTATCACTTTCTGTATATCCGTCAAGGCAAGCCGACATGATGCAGGTTCCATTGATGCATTCAGCATCGTACCACCCCTTATTTTTCATGCAATTATTATCATGCGAGCCGCAGTTCTCGATGCTGTCTTCTTCACATTCGCCGTTGTACGTGTGTGTTCCCTTAAAGCACGCTTCTTTGAATGGACTGCAGAAATGTTCGCCGTTTTTCATTTTGCGGCAAAAAGACGACTCAGGCGGGCAAACGTCGTGGTTGAAAAAGTAATTCATGTTTTCGCTTGCGTCTGGTTTGACGATTTTGCCGGATTCCAGCAGGATGAAGTTTGCGTCGCAGGTATCCCCGATCTCCCGCGGTTTGTCCAATGAACAGCCATCCAAAGCGGCCAGAACGGATATACTCAAAAAAGCAGCAAATTTGACTTTCCTCATATGCACCTCCTACGCACATCCCAAACTGTCACCGGCTATATGATACTAAATAATTGCAGCGTTTTCATTAAGGATGTCACTATTTTGGGTAACAATAATGTTTATTTGCAGTGCATTCGCAGTAACAGTGTGCTAGATCATTTTTGGAAGGTGGAAGTGTCAGGAGATACTGTATGAGAACAGCTAAGAAATATTTTGTTTTGAGTGCTTGTGTGGTTTCATTGGCGGCGGGGTGTTCGCTTGAAGAACCGGTGGCGGTTGGTGACCGATGTGAGGCGGCGTATGTGCAGCTGAATTCGGGGGATGTGATAGCGCGTGGCGATGATACGCGTTACGATTATTATCTGGACTATGGCGTGTGTCCGGTCGATGCGCCGTATTGCCGCACATTGGACGGAGCGGCGTTTTGCAGTGCGCGCAAGGAATCGTGTCCGAAGGGAACGCACGTTTATGATGGCGCTTGCGAGCAGAACTCGCCGAATCATTGTGGCACGCATGATCACAATTGTCTGGATCACGACGCATATCCGGGATGGCTTGAGGCCAGATGTACGGAACAGGCTGAATGCGTGGCTTTGACTTGTTATGAAGGGTTTTCGCTGGTTGGGGAGAGCTGTCAGACGTCAGACCAGTGTTGTGGGGACTTTTGCAAGAATTGTACGCTGACGGAAGGCATGCCGATTTGTTCTGTGAATGAGTGCGTGTCGGCGTGTCCCAGAGAGAATATGATTAATTGCTATGGCACATGCGTGGATCCCAGCACAAGCCGGACATACTGTGGCGCGACGAGTGAAGATTGTCGTTTGAACATATGCTCATCGGAGAAGAATGAGATTTGCCTGAATGGCAGTTGTGATTGTGCCCCCGGATCGAAGCGATGTGAATATGATATCTGTGTTTCAATGAAATCAGTGGAGCATTGCGGTGACTGTGAAGTGAACTGTTTGCAGATCGATGGCTGGAAACAGGGCGAATGCCTGGATGGCCGCTGTGTGCTGACTGCTTGTTCAGACGGGTATCATGCCATAGTGAATGAAGAAGACATGATGCGATGTGAGCTGGACAGCGTGGAAAAGTGCGGAGATCAACAAGCCGATTGCCGCGGTGAGTTTGTGAATGCCAGCGATATTCGATGTGCAGGGGGGATATGTGATTATTCATGTGCGAGCGGATATCATAAATACGAGAAGGCCTGCGAGGCGGATGATTTGGAAAATTGCGGTGAGCATGGCACCGCCTGTGCGGTCGGTCATGCGACAAACCGTTGTGAATCGGGGGGTTGCACATTTTCCTGTGATAACGGATTTCACACTTCGGAGAGTGGAACGGCGTGTACGTCGGACAATCTGGACAATTGCGGCGGCAGTCCGTGCGACAAAGAGAAAATTGCGCATGGTGAGGCGTTTATTTGCAATAATGGTGTTTGTGAGGTCGAAGTCTGTGATTCGGGGTATCATGTTTATAACAACAGTTGTGAACCCGATGATTTGGACAATTGCGGCGGTCACGAGGAAAAGTGCCGCATAGATAATGGTACCGGTGAATGTTCGATGGGAAAATGCACGCTGGTTTCGTGCAGCCCGGGGTATCATGGGTATTTGAATGCATGTGAACCGGACAGCCCCGAAAATTGCGGTAATCATGGTTCTGTGTGCACGATAATGAATGGCACGCCGTCGTGTCCGGCGGGGATCTGTTTGCCCGGGCAGTGTGACAATGGGTATCATGTTTTTGACAATACGTGTGAAATCAACAGTACATCGCACTGTGGAGCGCACGGCATTGAGTGCAATGTTGCGAATGCCGCAAATGCGTGCAGCCAGGCCGGGGTTTGCATTTACGAATGTTATGAGGGATATCACGAGAAGAGTGGAACATGTGAACGTGACGAATGCAGCAACGGTTATACAAGATGTACGAACACAGGCACAACCGGAGCGCGTCAGGTTTGCGGCGGTGGTGTTTGGGGTACTGCTGAGACATGCAGCGGCAATCATTCGTGTAAATCGGATGGTTCGGAATGCGGGGAATGTGTGGATGGTGAAAAGGGATGTACTGGAGCAACGCCGCGTTCCTGCTCCGGTGGTGCATGGAAAAATGGTACGACCTGTACAGCACCTTCGAATGGAAACGCAATTTGCAATGCCGGCAGCTGCAGCTACAGCTGTAATTCCGGATTTACTGATAATGGCGCTACTTGCTGTCCCAATGTGGTTAATGGCACCATCACGCATGATGGTTTGGAGAGTTGTAATTTTGCATGTAATGATGGTTATCATAAATCGGGAGGCACCTGTGTGAAGAATGACTGTACAAATAACGCCAAGCGGTGCAACGGGCGCATTCCGCAGACATGTATCGGTGGCGTATGGACAGGCAGTACGGAGTGCGGGTCGACGGAGGTTTGCAGATCGAACAGCTGTACAGCCTGCGAATCGGGCACCCATGTATCGGGGAATAGCTGTGTGGCGAATGAATGCAGCGGTACCACGACGATATGTACAAAT
>CAMKRB010000141.1 GCA_946415045.1 uncultured Myxococcales bacterium | reverse complement strand
CGGCCGCAGGGGCATCCGCGCGAACTGCATATCGAAGAAGCATTGCAATACGTCGATTTCAATGCGCCTCGCGGACGGACGCTCGAACGCCGCATACGCTGCATGCCAAATCCCATTCATCTGCAAGCGCATCTCAAGGTTTATCACATTCATCATGCGCCATGCCTCAAGGGCCAAATCATCCAGGGAACGGGCACATATACATGCGATTTGCCTGGTGAACTCACGGCTTTGATGGTTTTGCAGGGCGCTTGTGATATCACGGTCGACGATAAATCATGGCACCTCAAATCTGGAGAATCCGGGGCGATTTCTGCCTGCGCGAGTCACATCAGCTTTGCATGCAGCGATGCCGTGATCTACCTCGCCAGGTGTGTGCCCGAGCTCTATAACCAGACCTGTGAGTATGGCGTATGAACAGGATTTGGACGATATGTGCGCTGTGCCTTTGCTGCGGTTGTCAGTTGCTTACGCCGCCCGATCCGCCGCTCGAAGATCCCATCCTGCGGCCCGATGCCTATGCATGGCTTGAATTCGATATCGTGCAGGAATACGAATATATCGATGTCCCTCGTATCGATTGTAACAAGATTGAATCGTTGCTGTCGGGATCCGGCAGATGCGTTCCAGTGCACAAAGCCTTCGGAAAACTCTACGAATGTCCGCTCGAATCGCCGGCATCCAGATTTTATTTTGCCTGTTTTTCGGATACAGAATTGCCAGCTGTCTATGCGCGGTTTGAATTCGAACCCAATGCAAAAGATATCGACTTTTCGCCGCATCTGGGCCCCTGTCGCATGGCTGGGGCCGGGCCGGCGGCTGGTCAGCCTCCGCGTTATTCTACCGATGTCGGGTTTAAAGCATGCCTGTTCACCGATTTTTCAACACCGGGCAAATTGCTCGATATCGATAACACGCAGATTCCAGCCGGGGCTTTCATCGATTTTACCGATAATCCCGAGTCCCTTGAAGCACTCACGACACAGGCTGCGACACAAAAGTTTCATGCGCCTTTGGCACTCGTGATGGATGCCCGCTATTTGTCTAAAGATGAACGCATCCAGGCTTTTAAGGATCTTGGGGCGTTTTTCAAGCCCTATCGTTCGCTCAATCCCGAATTGCACATCAAACCGACAGAGGCTGAGTCCAAATGAACACAACCATTGCAGCCATTTCTTCGGGGCAGGCTCCCGCAGCAATCGGTATCATCCGAATCAGTGGACCGCAGGCACTCGAAATTGTGTCGAACTGCCTGCATAAGCCCATCTCCAGGCCAAGAGTGATGTATAACCGCCGTCTTTATAACAGTGACGGTGAAATCCTCGACGATGTCATGTTGTGCTATTTTGGTGCGCCGCATTCCTATACCGGCGAAGATATCGTCGAGATCTATGCACACGGCGGTCCTGTGAATCTCGCTGCCATCCTCGAACAGCTGTGTCATCTCGGCGCTAAACCCGCAGAACCCGGCGAATTCTCAAGACGCGCTTTTCTTAACGGAAAAATCGACCTCTCCAAAGCCGAAGCCATTATGGATATCATCCATGCGCAAAATGAATTGCAATGCCGCGAAGCACAGCGACAGCTCTCGGGGACGGTTTCTCAGACTGTTACCGAATTGCGCGGTGAACTGATGGTTTTGCTTTGCGCCATCGAAGCAACCATCGACTTTTCGCAGGAACAGGAACTCGCTCCGATTCCCGTCGATCAGCTGCGAAACACGACCACAAAAGTGCTCGATCAGCTCTTGCGCATGAAACGGGCTCATGAACAATATCGCAGCGGTGGATTGCGAACCGTACTTGCTGGTCGCCCAAATGCCGGTAAATCCAGCCTTTTTAACCGATTGCTCGGTCACGACCGCGCCATCGTTACTGATATCGCTGGTACCACAACTGATACAATCGAATCGACGGTCACCATTCGGCAGCACACCTTTAGCCTTATCGATACTGCTGGTATTGTGGAGACGGATAATCCCATCGAGCGAATTGGCGTACAGCGAGCGCGGGATCAAATCGCGGAATGCGACATCCTCGTCATTCTTATCGATGGCTGCGATCCCGATATCTCTGTTTTGTGCGAGATCGCTCAAAATATGCCCGATGTGTTCAGTCGTCTTGTGGCAAATCATCGACTCATTCTGGTGCGTACCAAGTCCGATATCGACAATCGTCCTCTGCTTGCGCCACAAATCATGGCCGAAATTGAGAATTGTCACACTGTACCTGTTGACATATCCACGATCTCAAGACAGGGACTCGAAAATCTTGAAAATACACTTGTATCCATTGCCGATGATATCATGCGGCAGTTCGAGAATGTCACATTGATTACATCACAACGTCATATCGCTTTGATAGAACAGGCGATGGAAGCTCTGATGCGTTCTCAGGAGGCACTCGATGCCGGACTGCCTGCCGAATGTATTGCTGCCGATATTCACGATGCGGCTCAGGCATTGGATACCATCACGGGTGCATTCGCTTCGGAAGATATCATCAACGAGATTTTCTCGCATTTCTGCGTCGGAAAATAATTTTTAGTTTTGGGGGCCGTTTCCTATCGAATTGCCACATATAGTAGGTGTTGGAATTACCCAACACTCACGATGGAGGCAATGATGAATCCCGATACACTGAAACTGTCCCCGAAAACGCTTGAACAAATTCAGCGACTGACTTTGTATGATGACAGGTTTATGAGTGTTGCCCTGGGACAGAGTATTCCCTGTACAGAGCGGATTTTGCGCATTGTATATGATGATCCTGATATTTCTATCGTTCATGTACAACCGCAAAAGCATATCCTCAACCTCAAACGCGGTGATGCAAGAGGGCATAATGCTGTCCTGGATATCCAGGCATACGATGCGCAGGGAAGACTGTATGATCTCGAAATTCAAGTCAGGTCAAACGATAATTTACTCAAAAGAGCACGGTATTATGCGGCAGTATCTGATACACAGCAATTGCGGGAGGGGGAAGATTATCAGCAGCTCCCGGAATTACACATCGTTTTTGTGACTCAATCAGATTATTTCGAAAAAAAGCAACCATTATACGGCTTCGAAACTGATTGTGAGAGCCTGGAACCATCGATAAATACTGGCGTTCATATCATTTTTGTAAATGGAGCAAATATTGATGATACGCCATTGGGACGATTGATGCACGATATGGGATGTGCAGATCCCGATAAAATGTTTTATAAAGAACTTCGGGAACGATGCGCTTTTTTAAAATACTCACCACAAGGGAGGCTGATGATGACTGGTGTATGGGCAGAAGCTTACGAACAGGGGATTGAACAGGGGATTGAACAGGGGATTGAGCAGGGGCGCGATGGGGTAGCGTTGCGTCTGGTGCAGGAAACAGATTTATCTGATGAAAAAATCATGCAATGTACAGGTCTATCGCGAGATGCAGTGGTTAAATTGCGTCAAAAAGCTGCGGCAAATGTGTCGCAACCAGCCCCACGTACGGGCGACATCGTTTAACCGTGTGCGGTGCGTCCGCGCAGCCTTTACTTAGTGTTCGGTTTAACCAGTGTGGATATTGCTTTCACAACAAATGCAAATGCAATGGCTAAGAACGTTGAGTGTCGAGCATTGATTGGCTCAATGAACACATGAGGCTCATCGCTCGTCGCTCTTGGCCATAAAGCGAGTTTTCAAATCCATGTTCGTTAAACAGAGCCTTAATTTATACTCACCACAAGGGAGGCTGATGATGACTGGTGTATGGGCAGAAGCTTACGAACAGGGGATTGAACAGGGGATTGAACAGGGGATTGAGCAGGGGCGCGATGGGGTAGCGTTGCGTCTGGTGCAGGAAACAGATTTATCTGATGAAAAAATCATGCAATGTACAGGTCTATCGCGAGATGCAGTGGTTAAATTGCGTCAAAAAGCTGCGGCAGAATCCTCACAAAATCACCACAAGTGATGTGTCCGGCTCAGGAATTGGGACGACATCGGTGGCGAGGAATTTGTACGGCGAGCGCGTTATTCTCAAGCAGAGGCGTGTGACAAGGTAATGCAGCGTAACAATCAGACACGCCTAAAGGCTCTCATCTGTATGAGTAACCGTGTGTGCCTGCGGCACGCCCTGACAGATTCACTCATTGCCAGGAACTTCTAAAATCAAAACAATTGCCGCAATAGCCAAAAAAAAAGCCCCCCAGGGCTGGGGGGCTGGATGCTGGTAGAAGATTGTTATTCAACTACCTCAACTTTCTTGATAACAAACGCGTTACTTCCTGCACTCTTATCAATGTTTACTGCTGTAGCACCAGCAGCCATTTCATAGGTGTAGGTTGTATCTGAATCTGTTTTGCCAACGCTCAGGGTATCGCTGCCACCCTTATCATCTGTAAATGTGAGCGCATTCGTACTATTACCACCCATTGTGTATGTAATAATAACTTTGCTCACGCCGGACAGCTTGGAAAGTTTAACATAGTGCGTGCCAATTGTTTTAAGATTGAGCATATTCTTGGCACTGCTTGCGCTTTCCCAGCTCAGACCATTGTAATCAAATTTCAATGTATATGGAGCTGAAGAACCTTCTAAGCTGCAATTGGTATAAGCGGCACCCAGTTTTTCGCAATCCAGATTGCTGCCTGTATTAAGAGACATTGTTGTAGGATCATCGCTACTTGAACCTACGCAACTATGCGCGCTTTCGCTGCATGTCTGGCCATCTGCTGCACAGTCTTTCGAAACGATCCAGTGATCGCAGACTTCAAAAACGTCGCCATTACAACGATCGGATTTAACGTCAGGATCGCAAGGATCCGAAGCCACGCAGCTACCATTCACGCACTGTTTGTTGGATGTAGCGCAATCTTCAACGAGATCGGGCGTCGCATTGGAGCAGGAAACGACATACGTACCGTCACACGAATTACCTTCGGTTTCGCAAACGATGGCGTCGTTATCGCACTTGAGGTAACCTTCAACAGCCTGGGATGCACTCACATTGCCATTCTCACAGGTTTTGTAGTGTGTTGCATCGACACAGAAGAGGTCTTTCACGCAAACCAGATTATTGCTCACGCACTTCTGGCCTTCGACGACATTATCTGCCTCTGACCATTCGCCATCCACGCAGATCTTATAGCTCGTTTCCGAAACACACTCGATAGCGTTATCGTCGCACTCAGCAGGCGTGTCATTGAGAACGCAGTTGCCCAAAGCACTGTCATACACATAGCCTGTGATACAACTGGTGATTACACACGATGCATTGCCTTCGTTCAAAACGCAGGTACCGGCTTCGGCATAACGATCTGCCTCTTTTACTTTGGCAGTGCAGGATTCAGGAAAACTCAACGAACCAAAATAGCACGTTTGGATGGTATCGCCGTTGCAAACATCATCTTCGCAGGCCGGCATATCACAGTTTGCAGAACCATCCGAGTTTTCTATACAAGTGGTATCGGCATCTGCGCAATCGAGATCATAATCGTGATCAATGACACCGTCTTTACACATCACTACGACTGTACCATCACAACGCCACTCATAATCAGTAACGCCATCGCAAACATCGGTGCTGTCTCCGACGCATTGACCACTTTCCTCATGGCTGCCATTGGGGCATTTGCATGCGGAGACATCGAGTTTGCAGTCACTTGTGCACTGGGTGATATCACCTTCCATACCCATCACATGCTTATAGCTTGAGCAGGTGAACGGGAACATAAAGTCGCCGGCAACAGCCGCTTTATCGCATTCTTCACCTTCGTCGATGACGCCATTGCCGCATCCGGGGGCTGCATAACAATCTGCAGAATTTGCTTCCGCATCGGCTTTACAGGTCTCACCATCTTCCGAGCAATCTGAGGCGTAGGTCGTCTTATTGTTGCTGCAGTACGTGACTACATCGCCATCGCAATATGCACCATTTGCTTTGCCATTGCAGAAATCAACGACGCATTTGGCATCTTCGGTTTCCGTGGCTGCGACAAATTCGGCATTGGTATCTACGCATCCCACGGCGACGATATCAGCTTTCGAACGCGGTGCAACACTGTTGGCTTCGCGTTCTGTATAGCTCTGACCCGCATTCATGTTGTAGTTCACAACGCCAGTGACATCATAGATGAAATCAGGACTGGTCTTGGATGCATCTGCAAACAGATACGTGCTCAGCGTGGTGCTTCCGGTTGAATCCGTCAGCTCATAGATGGTCTTTTTCTTTTCCTGACCAGACTGAGTGTATGTAAATTCGTATGAGCTAACCTTTACATTCTTAACCGTGACGAGCATCGAATTCTTGGCATTCACGCCCTTGCCGCTGGTTTCGAGAATGGAGCTGATGGTCACTTCTGCCGGTGTCACATCTTCTGAACCACTGGCTGTTACGGTTGCGCCTACGATTTCGACCTGACCATTGTAAATGGTCACTTTCTCGGCGGTTAATTCAATCTTGTCACCAACGCTGAATGTGCTGAGATCGGTCGGTTTGCCGCTGCCATTGTAGACATAGGTTCCAGCTTCGCTGTCCTGGAAGAAGATGTTTGTTTTCTTGTTGATACCGGTGATAACACCACTGACCGCGATGTCTGCTTCCAGGCCATCTTCAGCAGCTGCGATGACTTCGAAGTCTTCCTTAATCGCTTTGATCGTCCGGTATTCTTTTTTGACCACCGGTGCTTCGCAAATGGCACCTTCTGTATCTGGTTTGCAGACTTTGCTTGCGGTTGCACAATCTTCGCTGTCTGCAAAATCACCGCTCTGGCAGATCAAAACTTTTGTGTTACCTTCGTTACAAATCTTGGTACCGGCGGTGTAGGTCTGACCATCTTTTTCGCAGTCATCGGACGATGCAGTCTGGCATTCTGCGGCGCTGCCGTTGATCACACAGATTTGGCTGTCCGTATTGCAGTCTTTTACATCGCTCACTTCGCCGTTGCTGCATTTCACGATCTTGGTGCCGTCGCAGGCCGTCGCATCGTGGGCAACGCTCGCTGTACCAACTGTGCAGGTTTTGAAGTCGACGCATTCATTCTTTGTTGAATCGCAGTATTTGCCGGTTGCGCAGTTTTCTGCTGCACTGAACTGACCACTTTCGCCGTCACATGTACGAATCTGTGTCCCCTCGCAAACCGTGTCGCGATCGTCATATTCGACACCATTCAGTTCACATGTATCATTGCTGGCCGGCGTAATGCACTTTGCAACGTCGTCTTCGTCATCGCAGACCTTGCCTTCCAGTGAGCAGTCTTTTGTGCCCTGGCCATTTTCATCGCAGGTCGTCAGGGTGACTTCGTCTGTGCAGCTTGCCACAAAGTTTTCACATGCTGCTGGTACGCATGCCGCTTTGCCATCGGTATCAACACCGCAAACCTCATCCGGTTCGCAGTTCTTTGTACCCTCGCCGTTGGTGGCATCACACGTCGTCAGAACGCCGTCGCTGCATGTTGCGACGAAATTCAAGCATGGATCGACGACATCCGAAACGCAGTCTTTCTGTGCTGCATCGCACTTCGGGGTGCTGCCCGAACAGGTCTTGCTTGTCGTCCAGTCGCCGCCCGCACATACCTGAAGCACATTGCCGCTACACTGATAATTGCCCTCTGTACAGTTCGATACAGGAGCTGCTTCGCATTCGTGCGTCTTGGCATTGCAAACTGGCGTTGCACCGTCGCATGCGTGATCCACGATAAAGCTGCCCTGGTCATTGCACACCATCACGGTATTGTTGCTGCACATTTTTTCGCCAGCAGTGCAATTGGTCGGTGCCGGTTGATTCCATTCAACTGACTCGTTACAGGACGAAATAATCGCACCAGTTGCACAACAGGCAAGGATTAATGCTAGTCTTTGTTTCATTTTCTACTCCACAAAATGAAAGTTTGGCGCTCTCTGCGCCAATAGAAAACAGCCCCAGACTCTATGTCCGGGCAAAAAAACGCCTTCTGACACACAAATGCCAGTCCACCATCTATCCTTCTAGCATAAATGCAATGTTTTTTCAACTCATTGTTTATTCGGGGATCATAGCATAACCATCATTCGCATTTTATCGGGCCATATTCCAGCGACTGATCCCGCATGTGACCAAACGACAGACTGCTGCGGTGCGATGTCCCAAGATGGCTGTGTATCTCATATACCGCTCCCCCCATCATGCTGCAGTCTCCCGGGCCGGATTCATAACCAGCCGCCGATACCACCGCCTTTCCATTATACGGATTCAACACCAGATAACGCTCACCTTTCGATGGACGACCCGATCCCGACCAATACATGTTGATGTACCACGCTTCCGCTTTCCACGGCACCGCTTTGCCCGTGCATCCCTGCCCGTATTCACAGCCGCCCTCCCCACTCGGACACCACTCCGCACCCACATTCAGATTCGTCCACTCGGCTGAATGTGCTTTGTGCGCTGCAAGCCCCTCGTTCTTTGAACCAGGCCACCACGAAGTTCCCCCATGCTGCGCCTGATCCCAGTCCGTCACCAGATGCGCTTCTTCCACAACTTTGCCTATGCGCGGCAAATCCAGATTCCCACACGAACTCACACGCTTTTC
>CAMKRB010000140.1 GCA_946415045.1 uncultured Myxococcales bacterium | reverse complement strand
AATTTCACACTTCGCCTTGTCTGTGCAATCTGATGGATAGCCGCACAGATTGACCAGTTCGGTGCGCATTGCGGAGAGCGATGTCAGGAAGCTGTCCTGAAGCTCCGCTTCCTTGAGTTCTTTTGCGTCCTGCGCATTGAACACGCTCACGCGATATTCTTTGGCAGCCTGGACAGAAGCCTGGGCTACCTTCATACGTGTGCCAAGAGCGGTCGTCGTGGTGTCTGTTTCAAGTCTGGTGTCGGTAAAGACCTCGCCGTCACGCATAAAGACGAGTGATTCAAAGCCCTGATCAAGGGATTCGAGCTTGTTGATGATGTTGGAGAGGTTGGCACCATAACCTGCATTGAGCGATCCCTGGTCAGCAGCCAGATTGATGTTGGACTCGACGAGTCCCGCGAAATACAGATCAAACAGATAGGTGCGCAGTTCCTTGGCTGTTTCGATGCGTTTGCTGTCATTCTGTGTCAGCACGTCGTGACGGCGGGCAGCGAGAGCAAGACCTTCGGCAACGCTCTGCCATGTATCGTTCAGTTCCGAAAGGACTGCATTGCGAGCAGAACTCAGTTTGGAAATACCTTCTTCGTTGGTATCTTCAAGCGCCTGACCGAGCATTTCAAGCGATGTCTGGCTAAACTGTTTTGCCATTACATTGTGGTTGGCATCCAGAACATTTTCGCGATAACGCTTGAGCAAACCTTCATTGAAATCGTCCATTACGGAAGCTGCGAATGATCCAGAATAGCTTGCACCCTCCAGCCACTCGCGGCGAATCTTTGTATCCTGGCTCCATGCAACATACTGCTGTCCAAGATAGGACTCGTGCATCAGGTCAAGCCAGGCCTCCATAAGCGATGCTTTTTCAGAGACTGGTGTGGAGCTGTCCAGCCCGAGATAAACGCGAGCCGTGAGATCGGCGGCGCAGGCGATTTCAGGATGATCTGCGCAAAGTCCGCAGCCTTCTTTAACGCATGCCTTCGAAAAGTCTGAAAACGTCTTGATAACGCCATCATCATTAACACTGCATTCGGTACCAACCGAGAAACCCGCAGCAGTTGGATCTTTGTTCGTGAGCACACTGGACAGAATGGCTGACACACGATTTTCATTTGACAGAATTGCATCGGATGCCGCGAGCAGACAGAAAGACTGCTCTTCTGAACTCAGTCTTCCATAACCCTCGACCGATGTGACCACGCATTTGGCTGCACTTGCATTATATGCGTCGACTTCGGCCTTGCAATCAATATAAGCCCGGCATGCCTCGACTTCCTCAACACTGCATGCATTGAGATCTGCAGCACAGCCATCCAGATACTCCTGCGAACATCCGGCAACTGCCTCGCACTCTTTCTTGCTCGTTTTGGGCACGAGGGCAAACAAATCCTTGATGGAATTGTCGTTACAAACGGCAACAGGCAGATCGCTGATATCACGCAGCTCCATGTTGGCAGCTTCATGATCGGCTGCATTTTCGGGGATCTTTCCTTCGCGCGACAGCGAGAATTCGCCAACCATATCCGCTACATTCCAGACCCTGTCGACACCGGATGCACTGGCGTCCTTGACGCGATAAAGACCGGTAAGATCGTCGACGAGCACACCGGATACCGTCTGGGTTTTGCTGTCGTAATGCGTAATTTCAACGCGGATGGAACGATTGATTTTCACATCTGAATTGATGAGCTTGCTGCCGGGCACTACAAAATCGTTGCTCGAAAAGACAGCGGCAAAGCACGGTTTTTCAGCCTTGCACTGGCTGGAAGGCGTCTGGGAAGCGCTCACTTTCAGCCATGTTTCACCATCACCAGGAGTCACGGGTGAGAATAAATCGCTGGACGAAGACGGCAGCATGACTTCAATCGACTGAATATCGGCATAGGACGACGGCGTCTCGGGGACGGTTTTAATCGCCATGCGCAGCGGCAAATCGATTCCCGACAAAACACTGACGGGGGACACATAACCGGCATACGTACCGCTTGCAGAAGGACGCGGACGAACCGTCACTACGAAAGCACCCGCTGCTGAATCGACCGTATAGGTCTCGTTTTCGGGGGTGTCGGAACCAGCCTTGGTGCAGGGCAGCACAAAGCTGTATGTATAGGTGTCCATCGTGGTGCCGCCGACAACCACTTCTTTCTTCTCAACGGCTGCCGTCTGGAGGGTGCTCGCTGCATTCTCGTTGATGTCGCGCAGAATGTAGTGCACTGTGCCGATATCATTGGACGTCGTGAAGCTGACGGTAACCGTCTTATCGCCTTTGGATGCCTGCACTGCTGACGGCATGTTCACCAAAAAGTCGATTTTCTCAATCGTCTCGCCGGCTGCATTGGTCTGTCCAATGACCGTTGTAATGACGTTTGATGCCGCCTCTTCAACGATATCAGACTCAATCTGGTCGATTGCCGTCTCATCTGAATCTTTGAGATCACGTGTCTTTAATTTACGGGTAAGTGCGTTTTTATTCACACAACGGCCCGTGTCTTCTGAACACAAATAACCCGCAGCGCAAGGCGTATCCTCATCGCACTGCTTTGTGCATGTGCTGTGATAGCAGAAAGCACCTTTCGCACAGTCGGAATCCAGCTGGCAGCCAGATGTCGACTCAAGCGCAGCCGTCCATACCGCTACGACATCGTTGTCCACAGGACCAGGTTGCGGTTTTTCACCGTTCTCCGGCACACCTGCTTCGTTCTTTTTATCGTCGCTGCAACCTGCTGCAGCGGCCGCACAAACAAGACCACACAAGAGGGTGGTCAACACTCTTTTTGGCATTATCATGCATACTCCTTTCCGGAGAGTAGGCACAATGAGCCCTTTGTTCCCACCCTCCTAATTTTCCCTATACGTTGCCATTATGGCTCCAACGCATTTTTTCAATCTACACTTTTTTCCTGATTTTGCAATAGGGGAATGTAGCTTTTTTTATCAACGTTAGATTTTCTTCGTTTTTAACAAGGATCGTCTGCAGGATGTGTCATAATCCGGCCCAAGTTGAGTACGCAATTTGTTCACGCTTTCCCGGGATTACGCTGTATTCATCCCGTCTGTGACATTGCTCGCATTCAGCGTACTGTTGCTATGCGTCACGTTGTGCCGCGTCTGATGTTTCACAATTCACTGTTCACTATTCACTATTCACTCTTTTTTTGGGGCTCGCCTATGCGCTGCGCGCATACGGCGATGCCGCTCGCTATTGGCCGCAGTGCGGCCAATACGCTCGCCATTTTTCTCGCCATGCCACCATTTCCATGACATAATATGGAGCCCCATCCCAACCGGGGATCGGCCCCAAACTCCACTATCTGCAAGGAAATTATGACAATTCGAGATGGCATACAGATTGGCGGTATCCGCATCCAGCCAGCCACAGCACTTGCGCCGATGGAAGGCATTACAGACGTGCTGTTTCGGTCTCAGATCAAAGCGTGCGGCGGCTGTGGACTGACGGTTTCGGAATTTGTGAACTGCGAAGGTCTGGCACGGGATGTCGATCGCGTATGGCAAAAGGCGCTACCGGATTTGGAAGAACGCCCTGCATCGGTGCAGATTTACGGCCGGCAGCCCGAACGGATGGCGCTGGCTGCCCAAATGTGCGAGGCACGCGGGGCACAAATCATCGACCTCAATCTGGGATGTCCGGCCAAGCAGGTTGTTTCGGGCAATGCCGGTTCCGCGCTGATGAAAGATCCGGAACTTTGCTGCGAAATCTTCAAAGCCGTGCGAGCGGCGATCAAAATCCCGATGACCGTCAAGATGCGCCTGGGATGGAGCATGAACCGGCTCAATGCGGTTGAAATCGCGCACATCGCCGAGAGCGAGGGTGCCCAGATGATCGCGGTGCATGGCAGAACAAAAGAAGAAGCGTATCGCGGGCACAGCCACTGGGAAATGGTCAGACCGGTTAAAGAAGCCGTAAAAATTCCTGTGCTCGTCAACGGCGACATTCTGACCTGTGCAGACGCGGTAAAAGCGCTGGAGCTTTCGGGAGCTGACGGCATTATGGCGGGGCGCGGTCTGCTGCGCAATCCCTGGCTGTTCCGGCAGATCGATGACTTTATGGCCGGAGACGAGGTCTTTGAACCGACGCTGAAACAGCGATGCGACTTCGTCTGCCAATACATCGACAGCATACAGAATCTGCCGATTTCTCCAGCCGGTGCTGCAGGAAAGATCAAGTGTTTCCTGGGTTATTTTACGCGAGGTCTGGCGTGGTCGTCACAAATGCGCGAGCGCGCATACCGGTTCAGCGATATCAAGGATATCCGGGAAGCCATCGTCGGATATTTTGAAATGCTCGAAACCATGCCGCAGAACCATGTGTTTGAGAACGTCGTGTACGAAGACAATCAGGATCGCTACAAAGACGGCGATCCGCGGCGATGTGATCATCAATAGCAGTGCACCCCAGGAAGCCCCGGGAAATAGTGAATAACGAATAGTGAATAACGATGCGAGCGTACCCCATAAAAATCGACGCGCCACGCAGTGGCGCATACCGCCGGCGCCCTGAATGGGCGCAACGTCACAGCCCGGGGTGAGCGCAGCGTAACCCCGGGTTACCCCGGAAAAAACGCGGCGTATCGCAGATAGCCGCGCGGGGGAGCGGCGTATCGAGTAGAGACGTTCCATGGAACGTCTCTTACGAGATAGCCGCGCGGGGGCGGCAGCCCCCGACAAAAAAAGCAATCCGATGCACAGAAATTGAATTTTATCTTTACGAAACCCTCCACAATGCGTAGATAAAAGATAGATCATATTAGGCGGACTGCAATGTGTGGTCTGCGACATCATCAGGAGCAGAGCGATGTTGAACGAACAGATGCCTTTTTCGGAGATCGAACGACAGTCAAAGATTGCGCTGGAGGTGGGCGATCTCAACAAACTGCAGAACATACTGGCCCCATTGCTGCGGGACGACGATCGCACGCGCAGTGCATACGAGAATCTGTTCGTCTATCGCACGCTGGGGACGATGTATCACGAGCAGAACAATCCCGAGCAGTCGATTGTGGCGTACAGACAGGCGCACAGTTTTGATGCGCGAGACGCGGACACACTTGAGATTCTGGTCGAGGAAGAACTTGAAAAAAGCGGATCGGATGTGAACACCGACCTCTTGCTGGACTATCTGATTTTCCACCGCGACTCGCTCAAGAACAGCCAGATAATGCGCATTTTCAAGGCAATTGGCGATGCGCGCAATGCGGCCGGGCAGCTGGATGATGCGCGGGAATACTATGAAAAAGCGCTGGACGTGCGTCCCGGCGACATGGAGCTGATTCAGGCGCTGGTGAAGGTTTCGGAAGCCAGCGGCAATGATGAGGCCGTCCGCAAGGCCCGGGAAAAACTGCTCAACTCACTGTCGTCACCCGAGAGCAGAGCTGCGGTGCTTGTGAGCATCGGCGACGATTATCTGAGCAATCTCAAAGATGAGAAGCGCGCACTTGAAACGTATGAAGAAGCATTGGCCGAGTGTTCGCAGAGTTCGGCTGCGATGCAGCGCATTCTGGTGATTGCAGAACGTTCCGAAGACTGGGAACGCGCTCTGAACGCGCTCGACTCGCTGGTCAAAAACAGCACCGAAGACGAGGAGAAGGCCAGATATCTGCTCAAGATGGCCTCGATTTTCAAAGACAAGCTCGGCAATACGAAGCGCGCGATTCAGCTGTTCAACGAAGTGCTCGACATCCAGCCCGAACAGCTCGACGTCTTCCAGGTGATGATCGTGATGCTGCAGGAGCAGAACGATTATCTGGGCATCGAAGCCAACTACGAGGCGATGATCGAGCGCCAGCGTCATATCACGCCAATCAACACAAAGATTCTGGCGGTTTTGTGCAAGCATCTGGGCGATTTGCGTCTTAACCAGCTGCACAACATTCCGGGTGCCGCGCAGGCCTATAAAATTGTCAGCGATTTGTTCCCCGACAACGTCGATTTCCACGTCCGGCTGGCAAAGCTTTATGCCGAATCGGACGATACGCTTGAGAATGCCGTCCACGAAAACCGCGAGATTCTGCGTCTTGCGCCGGATCGGTTGAGCGCAGTGAGCGACCTCGCCATCTGCTACAGACGCCTTGGAAAATTCGATGAATCGCTGTGCATTTACCGCGTACTGAGCGTACTTGGCATCAACGACGACGAGGGCAATGCGATTGTATCGAAGTTTACAAACGACGAAGCAGCAAACATCAGCGACCTGCTCACCGAAGACTTGATGCAGCTGATTCGCCCAGAAACGCTCGACATGAATCTGGTGAGAATTTTCTCGATTTGCGTACCGATTATCGGCGATTTGTTCTCGAACGAACTGAGCGATTACGGTTCGTCATCGCCTGTGGATACGACGAACGACACGCTTTTCGCGACATCGCTTCGTGCACAGACCCGTGCGCTGGGCTTTGCAAATGTGCCCAACATCTATCGCTGCGACAGGTTCACAGGCGTTTGCAATGCCTATCAGTCGACGCGGTCATTCCTGGTCAATTCCAAATGTCTGTCGGGCCGTTCGAAACACGAAGTCGCATTCATGACGGCCAAGGCATTGTTATTGATTCGCCCCGAGTTCTATCTGCTGCAGATGGGTCTGGACAACGTCCGTCAGATTCTGTACGCCATTCTCAAGACCGCCGTGCCGCAGATGAACATCGAGCTGAACAAGAGCCAGCAAAAGGTATCGAAAGTGCTGGCAAGCGGCATGTCAGCCATGGATTTGTCGAACCTGCGCCACTGCATCGAAGCCATTTCGAAATCTCGCAGCGTCGATATTCCGTTGTTCATGGAATCGGTCGAAGATTTCGGAAACCGCATCGGTCTGCTGTTCAGCGACGATTTGTCGGTTGTGAACAAGCTGCTTGACGAAGAAGAATCAAGCCGCAGAATCAGTTCGCGACAGGCGCAGATTCGCGTCGGCTCCCTGATGGTCTGGGCCCTGAGCGAATCGTATATCAAGCTGCGTAAAAAACTGGGCATCGCCATCTCGGCTTAATCCGCATTATACAAGACTAAAGGGCGTGGAGGTCACTTCACGCCTTTTTTTTGAGGAGATATATCAATGGCATACAGCATGACGGGCTATGGCTCGGCGAAATCGGAAATCAACGGCAAAAGCATTGAAGTCCAGGTCAAAACACTGAACAACCGCGGTCTGGATATACACGTGAATATGCCGAGGCAATCGGGGGAACTTGAAATCGAGCTGCAGAAGCTGGTGCCCAAATATATTGGACGCGGGCGTGTGGATATCCTGGTGATTTTGGGTGACGATGCACAGGGCAAAGGTGTGCTGAATACTGAATTGCTCGAAAAACGCGCGGATGCACTGGATGCAGTTGCCGATTTCAGATGGTTTGAGCGTCCAGCCGACATGGATCGCTGGGTTTACGAAATGTGCCTAAAACAGCGGGATATCTGGGACTGTGACCAGGGAACTGCGCCAATCGATGACGAACTGAGCGAAGCGATTCTGTCGACCGCAGCAGAGGCATTGAAAAAACTCGCAGAAGCCCGGCGAGTGGAAGGCGAGGCACTGACGGCATATCTGCTGGGTGCGCTGGATCAGATCGATGGCTACCGCAAAGCTGCTGCACAACGCGATCCCGAGCGGATTGAAAACTATCGAAAGCAGCTGCAGGAACGGCTGGATGCTTTGGCCGCACAACAGAACTTTGTGCTCGATGCCGACAGGGTTGCAACCGAGGTTGCACTCATGGCCGACAAAATGGACGTGACCGAGGAACTAACCCGTCTGGCGACACATCTTACCGCCATGCGAGCGCTCATCAACACACCGGTCGATTCCATCACATGCATCGGAAAGAAGCTTGATTTCTATCTGCAGGAACTGAACCGTGAAGCGACGACAACGGCGTCAAAAAGCCGCGATGCCGATTTGACAAAGCTGACCATCGAAATCCGCACAACCATCGAATCGATCCGTGAACAAACCGCGAACATCCAATAAACAAATGACCAATAGAATCGGATACCGGATAAAAAAGATATGGACAGCGGGCATGCTGCTGGCTGCGGTGAGCGCAGTATCCTGCGCTCGGTCGGATACTGCGGCCAAAAAGGCGTTTTCGAGGCAGCTTGCGCGCGCGACCCAGGCCATGACTGAAAGTGCGCACCTGGGTTCGCTTGCTGTTGCCAATTCGATGTATGCTGAACGCGATCCGCATCCGCAGGCATACGTGGGATCGCTGCTGTTTGAGCGGTATTGCGACTCGTGTCACGGCAAATCGCGCAAGGCACCGAATATCACCGAAAACCGCGTCAACGCGTCGGATGCCGAGAGCGATTATTACATCATCCGCTATGGCATCAATGATATGCCCGGATTCCGAACCAAGCTCACCGTCTTTCAAATCTACGACATACTCGCCTACATGAAGCAGGATCTCGATCCGCTGATAAAGAAACGCCAGAATAATTAATTAAAATAAGGCTATGTTTAACCAGTATGGATATAGCGTTACCCCGATACGAGTGAGATACTGGCAAAGAGCCCCGAGCATCGAGCATCGGGTTGGCCAATAAGCACTCGTGGCTCATTGCTCATTGCTCGTGGCCGCAAAGCAGACAACCTTACTT
>CAMKRB010000139.1 GCA_946415045.1 uncultured Myxococcales bacterium | reverse complement strand
TCATAGCGAGACCAATGCAGGCAAATGCGCTGATAAATGTACAGATAACAGCGACTGCATGGAGGGATTTATCTGTCGTCCAGATGGTCGATGCGCGGCAGAAGCTTTTGAAATCGTGTGGCGAACGTTCGACGCGAATGAAAAGGTTCCACTTCGTCTTTTTGCAAAATGCAATGGTACCGTTGACTGGGGAGATGGTTCTGCAGTGGAAACCATTGCCAATATTAATGATTTTAATCATACCTATACAACCCCCGGCGATTATCACATTAAATTCAAAGGCAACTGGGAGGGGTTTTCGGCTCAGCCAAATTGTCATGATTATGAATCAGAACAGGTCTGTCTGGAGAAACAACACCTCATCGAAGTCGTTTCGTTCGGTCCGGTTGGCTTAGGGCAGTTTGCCTTTGCGGGACAAACAAACCTCGTTGCTTTGTCAAAGATTGATATTCCGGACTCAAGCAAGGTTTATCAAAAGTTCGACGTAATGTTCGGTCAATGCGAAAAACTCAAAAACGGCCTTGCGCATTGGGATGTATCACAAGTGACCTCGTTTTTCGCTATGCTGCAAAATGCCAGTTCATTTGACGAATCATTGGCCGACTGGGATACTTCATCCGTTGGAATCGACGCGGGGTTTTCAGGATTCGAAAGAATGTTCGAAAATGCAAATTCCTATACGCATAATGATTTTTTGAGTTGGAATATAGATAGCATATATTCATCACACTACTATAACTATTGCAAATTGATTTCAAATATATATACGGGGACTGCGGTAAGCTGCGATGACATCACGACTTGGCAGGATTGCAGTACCGCTTCGAATCCAGAAAAATGCGCCGAGGTGAGCAATACCTGTTTGAAAGGACATTTTAAAGCAGAATGTGATACTGACGAAAATAACAACCACATCAGAGATAGCCATGACGTCATCGGAAAATCATGCAATCATCATTCCGATTGTACAAATGGCATTTGCGATCTGGCGCTGCGTGATCCGTATGATCCAAATCTAAAAGCTGGTAAATGTGCGAAAAAATGCAGTGCCCAATCTGACTGCATGCCAGGGTTTATCTGCCGATCCGACGGTCGTTGCGCGGCAGAGGCTTTTGAAACCGTGTGGCGAACAACGACAGCCAATGAAGATATCTATTTGCCAGAAATGGAATCGTGTGACGGACAGGTGGACTGGGGCGATGGTTCGGCTCCGGAATCATACACGGAATGTCCGGATATGAATACATTCAAGCACACCTATGCCAATCCAGGTGATCATCACATCAAACTCACCGGAAAATGGAATGGCTGGTGCATGGGAACATTTCATATTGGTGCGAGCTGCATCAAGGACAATACTGCTGCTGCAAAACTGACAGAAGTCGTATCTTTTGGTCCGGTGGGCATTCGTAATGCGGGTTTTGCAAGTGCGAAGAATCTCGAAAAACTCTCAACAATTGATATTCCGAACGCTTCAAACTTTGGATATAAGGACAGCGGTAAAACTTATGCAAGCGACATGTTCTATGATTGTGAAAAACTCGAAAGTGGCGTCGGCATTTGGGATGTCAGCCAAGTCACCGACCTGAGCTATTTCTTCGCGAACGCAAAAAAATTCAACGAAAGTATCCGTAAATGGGATGTATCAAATGTCGAGAATTTCAGCTTTATGTTCGCATACGCAGAATCCTATAACAATGCAGATCTGGATCGTTGGGATCTGAGCAGCGCAACCTCCATGGCGGGTATGTACAAAGGAGCAAGCAGCTACAATCAACAGTATCAATGCAGAGGGGAAAATCTGCCGGTTGAATTGCCCAGCTGCAGTGCTATCAAAGATATGTACACCGATTCATCTGTAACCTGCAATAATGTAGATGATTGGAAATTGTGCACGAATGCTCCAAACATCAGTGATTTCACAGTCATTAAGGCATGTACGGAATCCGATTACAAGGCGGATTGTCGTTAAGGCGCTCGCTTGCTGGCGTGTCACGACACGCCCCTACGCTCGCTTTTGGGCGTGTCACGACACGCCCCTTCGCTCGTTCCAACTTTGCCCGCTTTTTCAATAATGGCGATATTTTTGGCTCTATTTAACAATCGTGGATATGAAAAAGTAAGGTTGTCAGCTTTGCGGCCACGAGCAATGAGCAATGAGCCACGAGTGATCATTGGCCAACTCGACGCTCGATGCTCGGCGCTCTTTGCCGGTATCTCACACGTATCGGGGTAACGCTTATCCACACTGGTTAAACATAGCCAAACATAACCTGCACTTTCATGCTTCAAAGCGTGCCCCTGTTCCGGTTCACTCGCTGTTGCATCGCGCCTTTTCAAAGGCTTTTGTGAATTCACGGATTATCAGCCGATCGCCGGTCGTTTCATGAATCGTCACCGGCTGATGCCTTCACTGCGTTCATTGTTCATGGCGCATTGCTTATTTCTTTGCAAACAGACAAAATTTTCAATACTGTTCCCTTTCGTTGCCGCCACATGCGGCCGATGGATGTGTTATGACAAAGAAAAAACTCTGCACTCTGATTGTTTCGACCCTGATCATTCTGGCTGCGGCCATTGTTGTGGCTGCAGTGGTTGCGCAAAATCACGCGATCGAACTCGTTTCTCATAAGATTCAAAACAAAATCGATGCACTGCACTGGCATGTGGATATCGAAAAACAATCGTGGCTGCCGACGGCTCCTTGCGTCAAATCCCTAACACTCACAAACGAAAAAAACGCAAAGGTCACTCTAAGCCATATCTGCATCGATGAAGGTGCCATGACCCTCCTCGATGATGCACGCAATCTCTCCATCTCGTGCGACAGCATCGAAGCAGATCTCGACTGGGACGCGTTCGAAGATTTAAAGCAGTACAAATCATCCGAAGAATCAGGGAATGCAATCAATAAAATTGGCTCTGCGCCTTTGTTTGTCCAGATTGAGGTCAAAAATACCCATATCGGCATCGGACATAGTGGGCAAAGAATCGAATTCAAATCCTCAAACGATTATTACAAAATTGATAATAAAAATGTATGGGCTGACGTGACGCTGCACCCATCCATCGATCTCAAAAAATTCCCCGTGGCTTTTCGGAATTTGCCGGTTTTCCGCGTGGTGGCCATGGCCGATATCAAGCAAAAAGAGGCCCGGCTGCTGGTTCAGTCCACACCTGCAATCGAAATCGCCTATGCGGCAGACGACAAAGTCGTCGAAGCATCACTTCATGCTTTGAATGTTATCGCAGACTCCAGTGGGGCTTCTGTTGAGCTGGATGGCGTTTGCGTGCAAAGCGACGATATCGAAATCTTTTCAGACGCATGCGTGGATGGTATTCAGGCCGATTTCAACGATATCCGCCCATCGCGAAAAACGCTCGAAATCATTCGGGTGAATCATCCTGTGCTCACCATTGATGTCCCAAGATTGCTCAACAGCAAATCTGTGACTGAAAATCCCATGCTCTCCGGTCTGGTGGGTTACTGGAAACAGGATGCCGGCAAAATTCTGGGTGAGGCACCAAATAAATCCGTCAAAAAAGCCGATGTGAAGAAAAATGCGCCCGTCGCTCAGAAAAATCCAATCCCCGAAAAGACGCTGAATGCGATTCGCGATGCATTCAACAAGGTTCAGCAAAAAGTCCTCGCATTGCCCGTCGTCGATATCCGGGACGGACACGTGGATATCGTTCATGACGATGTGAGGTTTGCTTTCGATGCCATTTCTTTCAATACAGCCGAACTGTTTAAGGATAGCCAGAAATTCCAGCTCGATTTCAATGTACGGCAGGCAAATGCACAGTTCGTCATTCAGTATTCCGGCGACTCGCCGTATCCTGTGATCGATCTCAAAATCGACAATCTCGATTCTGCGGATTTTCTGCGCCTGATCAATATGCCGATCCCGCAAAACTACGATGGCCGCGTTTCGCTTAACCTCGGATTCTCGATGGATGACAGCGAAATTCATCTGGCGGGAAATATCGCATTCGCAGATTTCGCGCTGTATCATCCAAAAATCAGCCCCAATCTGATTCACGATATCCAGGCTTCGGCAAATGTTGATGTCCACTACATCTTTAAACAGGATTTGCTCAAAATTGAGCCCATTGCACTCTCAAGCGGGCCACTCACGCTCAATGGGTACGTCAATATCCTGAATGTTCGGAGCAATCCCACTATCGAATTTCAGCTGGGGACGAAGGATTTTCCCTGCAAGGATATTCCAAAGGCGATTCCTGCCGGACTGCTGCCGACAATTACCGATCTCGAAATTGCCGGAACTGCAGTGTCCCCAACAATTACAGGTAAGATTCCGTGGAATTATCCCCTCACTTCAACCCTGCGGGAAACGGGATTCGAGGGCAATTGCTATCCCGTTTCGGTCGCTCCTCACATGCCTGAAATCCTGAACGACGACCACTATACGTTCACGACGGACTATACCTATTTTACAGACGCAATTACGGTCGGGCCGGGAACATCGGGGTTTGTTGACCTCGAAGATATTCCGCCCTACGTCAAGGCCGCGATGTACCTCACCGAAGACAAACGCATGTTTGATAATCCGCCATTGCGCATTGCGTTCATCGAAAGGGCGCTCAGGCTCAACCTCAATCAGCGCAGGTATGTTTACGGCGGATCGACAATTGCCCAGCAGCTCACCAAAAATCTCTTCCTGAACAGAAATAAGAATCTGGCCAGAAAACTGGAAGAAGCATTCGTTTCATGGCGCCTGGTGTCGGTTGTCCCAAGAACCAGAATCCTTGAGCTCTACCTGAACATGATCGAGTTCGGCCCGGATGTTTACGGTCTCAAAAAGGCTGCACACTTCTATTTTAATAAGGATGTAAAAGACCTCACCCCGCTCGAGGGTGCATACCTCGCTTCTCTCAAAGTCTCGCCATCCAAGGGCGGCAGATATTATAAACAGGGGTTCGCAGCTTCCGGCAGATGGTGGAACAAACGCCTGCGTTACATCATGCGAGTGCTCGCCGAAAACGGCTACATTTCCGGCATTGACGTCCTCAGCGCTTACGACTGGACGCCCAAATTTTATTATCCGCCTGCGTCGGAAACAGGCGATTACCGCAATATCTGGCTCAGCAAATACGGCAATTATCTGCGCGAAAAAGCTGTTGCCGCCAAGAATAAATAAATCGGAATGCTGTGGATGGAATAATTCAGCTGGCGCACCAATTGTGCGCATTTCCAGAAGCCACAGCGTTTCGCGACAGGTGTTAACGGGTGCAACCGCAGATGCACCCGGGATTGGCCTGGGTCTGATAAGCCCCGGATATTCTTGATATGTGTTTAAGGGAACAATGCCGGACTATCAGAATTTGGGGTGTGCACACCCCAAACCCCACACAAAAGCGCACGGGAGTAAATCCAAAACAGACTAAAAGTACTCAAAAGGGGTCTAATGACACCAAAAATGGGATATCGGAAGTTGGGAAAGAGCTATGCAGGTTGGAGTGGTGTGGGGTAAATAGTCCATAAGTGACGGAAGCGGTGAATAAAAATCGAAAGTGGGGAAATTTTGAAGAACCGGTTTGGCGGCGGAAACCCCAAATGGGGTGAACGAACCCAACATCGGGGACAAAAAAGATGGGGAGTTGATCCCCAGTTGAACTAAAAGATGGCGATGAAATTGAAAGAGGTGGAGTGAGGGTTAATGTAACACATTGTATTCATTGAAGAATTTAACGTCAACAAAAACATGAATGAAAATTTGAAATTGGTATGGGGGTTGCTAAATTAGGAGCGTGCTCGACATGAGGAGCTTAGACCTCATACCGGGTGGAATACGGGAGAATCAAAAAGGTTTTTTCGGTGAAAATCGTTGACAGTTTGGGTTGAGTGAGTTACCACATTGAGATGTGAAAGGGGTAAAACAGGACACAACGAAAGTCCGATCTTAGGAGAAAGAAGTGGGTCAATTCGAGATTATCAAAGACGTGAGTACGACGCTTCAAAAGCTTCTGGAGTCCAGTCTTAAGAATGCTGGATATAAGGATGTAGAGCTTTACACGACGATACCCACGGAAGAGAACATCAAGAAGTTGCCGGCTTTGTCACTGTTTCTGAGTGCGGTCTGCATTGATCCCATTGTTCGCGAGCGTGGTCAGAAGTTGATGAGCGTGAACGAAGAATCGGGAGAAGTTGTTGAGTATTCTGTTGACCCGTCGTTACTGTTGAAATTATACTATACGGTATCGGCATGGGGCAAAACTCCCCAGGAGGAACATGTACTGCTTGCACTCGCGATCAAGGTGTTTTACGAGCACCCGGAAATAGGCGAGGGACTTTTGCAGGGGTATTCCTTCAGACAGCGCGAAATCATCGCGCTTCGTCCCGTCGAGGAAACGAAGTTCGGGTACGAGGAAACGATGTCGTTCTGGCGAAGTATGGGCGAGAAAGTAAGACCCGCTGCTCAGTTCTGCGTCTGGGCATATCTCGATAGTGATAGACGTAGCGATCCAATTCGCCGAACGTTCGACCGCTCGGTGAAGTTATCAGGTCAGAGCAAAAGATGATTTGAGTTTCGCGGCATTTGCCGCGGATGGATAGATGCAGAGGATGGGCCTCTGCTGTTAGTCAACCCAGTGTTAGTCACCGGAAAGTAATCAGGAGATCTCATGGCAACGACTTATTTGTCACCAGGCGTTTATGTTGAAGAAGTTGATCGTGGCACAAAGCCCATAGAGGCTGCAGGCACGAATACACTGGCATTCTTAGGCGAGTGCTCGGTAGGACCGGTGAATGAGCCGATCCTCGTCACGAACTGGAGCCAGTTCACAAAGAACTTCGGAGACTTCCAGAACAGCGAGTACCTCGCTCACGCAGTCTATGGTTTCTTTAACAATGGCGGCGGCCGCGCTTATATCGTCAATGTCGGTCAGTTCGATCCCGAGTCCAGCGTAGATCCCGATGGCGAAAAGATCGCCAGCAAGGCTGCTCTCTACATCGGTAAGGATAACGGCCCCGGCGCTCGTTCAGGCCTCAAGCTCCTCGAAGAAATCGATGACATCTCCATCGTCTGCGCCCCCGGCCAGACAGATCCCGCAATCCAGGATGCCCTCCTCAGCCATTGCGAAAACATGAAGTATCGTTTCGCTATCCTCGATAGCCCCGAAACGATCGAAAAAGGTGGCGTCGACAGACTGCCCAAGCCCCGCGATTCCAAGTACGGTGCATATTACTTCCCCTGGATCGAAGTCTATGATCCTCAGAAAGGTAACGTCTATCAGCCACCTTCGGGATTCATGGCCGGTATCTATGCACGCAGCGACGAAGAACGCGGCGTTCACAAAGCACCCGCTAACGAAATCGTTCGCGGCGCCCTCGGCCTCAAATACAACATCACCAAGGGTGAGCAGGATATCCTCAATCCCAAGGGCATCAACTGCATCCGTTACTTCCGCAATCGCGGTATCCGCGTTTGGGGTGCCCGCACAATCTCCAGCGATCCGTCGTGGCGTTATGTCAATGTTCGCCGTCTCTTCAACATGGTCGAACAGTCCATCGAAAACGGTACTCAGTGGGTCGTCTTCGAGCCCAATGATCACCGCCTCTGGAAACGCGTTGAAAGAACAATTACCGCTTTCCTCCTCCGTATTTGGCGTACCGGTGCCTTCCTCGGTCAGACCCCGGAACAGGCATTCTATGTTAAATGCGACGAAGAAACCAATCCTCCCGAAGTTATCGATGCCGGCCAGCTCGTTTGCGAAGTTGGTATCTGCCCCGTAAAGCCCGCCGAATTTGTCATCTTCCGTATCGGCCAGATGCCTGCTGGCGGCGACGTCTCTGAATAGTCTTTAAACCGTCTCCCATCAGCCATGTCGGCTGATGGGGTGACATAGGATTAACGTTAAACCTCTCGGTTTAACACAACTAGGTAAGGAGAAATATAATGCCTAGCCGTCGTACAGATCTCGATCATGTTGGTGCTTACAATTTTAAAGTCGATATCGCTGGTGTAACCGCTGGTTACTTCAAGGGTGTCGATGGTATCAATGCCGAACTCGAAGTCATCGAATTCCAGGATGGCGATGATTTGACCCTCCGTAAACGTCCAGGCCGTGCAAAATTCGGCGATGTCACCCTCAAGAAAGGTTACATCGTTACACCCGATCTCCAGGAGTGGTGGAGACAGGCCCGCGAAGGTCAGTATGTCCGTCGTGACATCTCCATTATCCTCAACGACAATGCCGGCAATCCTGTCCGCACATGGTTCCTCTTCGGCTGCTGGCCGAAAGCATGGAAAATCGGTGCCCTCGATGGTAAAGGCAACGATGTTGTCACCGAAGAGATCACCTTCGTCGTTGAAAATATGCAGATCGGCTAATCCTTAGCCTAAGCATTCCTCGCCCGCGAGTTCGCTCGTGGGCGGATATAACCCGATTACACTTCAGTCAGGTTATATCTGCTCATGAACTAACCGTTCATACAGAAGAGTTTAAAATTGCCCCGTGGGGCTGAATTAGCGTTCATTTGTCCAATGGTTGTGACGTGAACGTAGATTCAAAAGGAGAATAATATGCCTAGCCGTCGTACAGATCTCGATCATGTTGGTGCTTACAATTTTAAAGTCG
>CAMKRB010000138.1 GCA_946415045.1 uncultured Myxococcales bacterium | reverse complement strand
AAGTCGAAGCGCCATGCGCGAGAGACGAAGCGGATTTGATATTGCGAACTGTGGATAGTAGGGGGTGTGCGCGGTGGCACACCCCCTACCCGCGTGCGGCGCGTAGCCGCGAAAAAAATGTGCTTACGGCGCAAGCCGTCCGAAATAGAACTGTAGTAAAGCTATAGCTTATGGCTTATAGTGCTCTTTAGCCAACTACAGGCTATAGCCACAAGCCACAAGCCACAAGCATGAACTTCCAGACATCAGGTGCGAAAGCTATTCCACACAGGCTAAACATAGCCTTTTTTATAGCGCTGTACAGCGACCATGTGGAGGGCTTCAGTTCTGGCAGTGAGTCAGTCTGTCGATGGGCTTCACCCAAAATTATGGCGCGGCGTATCGCAGATAGACGCGCCGGCGAGCCGTATCTGCGGCCGTTTTTCCATGCATTTGCACCAAACCTACATGCCGCAGATTAGGCGAGCGACACACACATACAAAATTGGACAGGAGGGCAGAAAGGAATACATTGAAAGGGCATGGTGCTTTTGAAGAATTTTGGCTGTAGCTGTTATGTTTCGTTCTTTTGTAATTCCAATGTCGTTGCTGCTGATGGCTGATTATGGGCTGGCGTATGCCGAACCGGGCTTGCCCTACGCCAGTCTCGACCAACCGGCAGTTGTGCTGGGCGATACGGACATCATTCAGATGCCGCAGAATCGCGATTTGCAGGCCCCACCAAGTGCGAACACCAAACCGTCGAAGCAGCGGGCGCGAGCGTCAAAGCAGGACGTTTCGGGACAGTATCTGCAGGATCTGCGTGCACTTTCGGCGCTGCCCAATGCCAAAGCATGGATGGTGAAGGCCGCGTACCGCACGATTCGCAAGCAAAAACAACGGCGTCTGAAGCTGCTGGACTATCGTTTTGCCGATGCGAACGGCGACGGAAAATACGAGGTTGTGACGCTGTCATTTGCGCCGGATGCGCATGATCGCACGCGGTTTGTCGTCGGGGTTTACAGCTTTGATCAGAACGGCGAGCCGGTGCTGCGCTTCGAGAAAAAACAGAAACAGACAGCCCCCTACGAGCCCGGGAATTTCACACAGACCATAGACACGCCCGAAAAGGGCTTCACGCTTTGCGAAAACTGGCGCATGCAAACCTGGGATATCCGCGAATGCCACGATATTCTGCTCGATGGCGGATGGAATCCGAACGTGCTGCTGCACACCGTGCAAACCCAAGAAACATCGGCACATGCGACCCAGACAAACCGTTTTGATTTCCGTTACAAAACGGCCAGCCGCGCCTATTCGCGCCTGCCGGACGGGCCGTTCATGCCTGCGCTGAAACGCCAGACCGATTATGCGATGATTTTTGCGTCACAGAATCCCGCGCTCCCGATGGCGCCAGCGACGGTTAAAGTTACGCAAATGCCCGAAGTATCTGAGCATGAGCCCATGCTGGCCGGGGCTTCGTGGAACGACAACGGCCTCTATCTTTCGCTTGTCCTCAGCGACGTCGATATCGTCGAGCCGCAATCGTGCAACGACCAGATTTCAGTTCAGCAATACGACCATGCGGAGCTCTGGTTCGACCTCAATCCGTCGCTCGAAATCCAGCCCAAATCCCCCGAAACATGGCAGCTCGAATACCAGAAAAACTACCACAATGCCCCCTATCGCCATGATATCGACGCCGATGTCTTTGGCATCGCCATCACGCCCAATCTCTGCGTGGTTCCCATCACGCCGTCCCGTGAGCACTGGCACGCCACGATACAGGTTTCGGCGACGAAACAGGCCAGCGGTTATCAGCTGAACATCTTTGTGCCGGCGGCGTTTTACGGCGTGTCCTCGATGTCGCATCTCAAGCGGGCGCAGGGGCTGAGCTTTACTGCGCGCCAGCACGACCGCCACGCGGACGGCCAATTCGACCACACCGCCACGAGCACCTTCGAGTGGCCGGATCCCTTTACTTTCGGACAGATTTGGCTCACCACTCCAGGCACTGCATTTCCGCCGCCTTTCCCGATGCAATGGGACGACTGGCTCGATAACGATAAATAGGCGATTATACTTTGCATCGCTTGCAATTCGTCGTATTTTCTGTAAACAGGGGGGAAGTCTCCCCCCACGGTGCTATGTGCTCGCCTGACGGCTGCGCGCATACGCCCCGCCCCCCTCGATTCCCGCTGTCAAATGCTGCGCTGTGCAAAGCGTGCATCCCCCGGTGCAGCCATGTGAGGCCATTATGCAGATCGACGATTTTTTGCAAAAACATCTGGCAACAAAAGCAAATGTTTTCATCACCTACGAAGCAGACATCTGTGCGCATTTCGACGCCTATCTGCGCCAGCTTTGGCCCGAGGGAAAAGTACTCATCGTGACCGAAATGCACCGGCGCGAATACGTCGAACGATCGCTCATTCCCGCCCTGAAGACGAACGGTTACGAGACTTTATACTGCCTGTGCGTCAAATCAGCCGGCGTGACCTATCGTGCGCAAATCGACGAGTCCCTGGGTGATGGTGCGCTCGAAAACGTCGTCGGCATTGCTTCGGTGGGCAGCGCACTGCTGTTCAGCGAGGTGCGTTCAAGGGCATCCATGCTGAACATCCCGTGCTGTGCGCTTTTCGATGATTTCGCACCACTGGATGCGTTCGATGCATGCAGCGACGACGAAAGCCATCCGTATGCAGACGGCATTTTCTTTGATTTGACTGCAATTGCGGAGAAATACAAGGGCGACCTGCGGGACCCCATTCAGAGCCTCGAAGTCGATGTCTGCGCGATGCGCGCAGATCTGGCGGCCGCCATGTCGATGAGCATGCGCGTGAACGCTGGTGTTGCCAGTGCGCTTGAAGAAGCCGTACCGCCCAGAATTCCACAAACCGGCCCAGTGACCGAGGACGATATGGCACAACTGTGCGAAGCATACGCCTGGCGCGCGGTTGCGGCTCGTCTCAATCGCAGCCAGTCCTCTTTCCAGACCGTGCTAGAATACGCCGATGCAAGCCCGCAGTTCGACACCTATCCTCCCGCACAGCATGCGCGCCTGATGGCGCAGATCTTCGACGCAACACTCGAAATCGAATCGCTCGAAATCAGCCCCGAAGACTGTGCCGCACATCAGCCGCCAAAAGACATCCTCAAACGCACACTTCAACAGATTCTGCTGCAGGACGAAATGCGCTTTGACTGGCTGAAACGCGCCGATGACAGCTTTATGGATCGCACATCGCTGCGGCTGGCTCTGAACGAGCTCACATCAAACTGGGACGATTTCTGCACCAAACTGCGACCGATTGCCGATGTGCTGCGTTCCATCAGTGCTCAGGACGAATCCGATGACGAACAAATCGATGCCGCACTGAAGTCGCTCTGGCTGCATGCCGCAAAATTCGCCCCCAGCTATACATTCCTCAAAGTATTCAACGATATGCGAATTATCGAGCCGGCTTTGTATATCTAAACAACGGCTTTGCATTCTTTTGGTATCAACGGCAATGGCCCGGTTCTTCCGGCACAGGCAAATCCTGCTGCATCCGGATCATCCATCAGCAGTTGCCGCACCGTACCATCAAAACAAGGAAATCTATGAAACTCAAACTCATTGCTGCATCTTTGGCGCTTTGCCTGTTCCCCGCCCATGCAATGGCCGAAAGCCCATCCAACTCAGATAAAACACCTACTTTTGATTCGATAGATTCGTGCAAAAGCCTTCAGCAGGAGATTACCGCTGCAATCGAAGAATCCAACGGACTTTCCAGTCTGCTTACCGACAAATCCATCACCCAGGAAGATTACCTGACGCAGCTCTATGAAGGCGTCAAACTGCTGTCCAAAACAGGCGAAATGTTCTTCAAGGCATCGGAAAGCCACGAATCGGACTGCAAAACATTTCTGAAACAAGCCGGAAAGATTGAGGAAATCAGGAAAATCTACGACTGGTATCTGGAACCAACGCAGCATGCCTACCAGTTTTTCAAGCGCGCCCGCGAGGCTGCGGTATCCCTGAACCGGCAAAAAGATGTCGATGCTTTCAACGAGTCGATGACACAATTTGATGCCGCCATTATGAAACTGGTCGGTGTATGCGAGTCGGATCTGGCCAGCACTCCGCAGGCTGCAACATGTACCGCGCTTTCGACCAAACTTTCGGATATACTCAAATGAAACACAGCATTAGATTCTGGATGATTTGTGCAGCCCTCATGGCCTGTGGCTGTGAGTCGGAGACCGTCTCAATTTCCGGCAACGCATGTGATTTTTGCACAAGCAGTGAACGATGCTGCGACGGCCAGTGCGTTGACCTGCAAACCGATGCAGCGCACTGCGGATCGTGTGATATCGCATGTGATCCCGGCATTTCGTGTGTGAACGCCAGATGCGCCACGCAGTGCAAGCCCAAAACCTGTGAAACGCTGGGATTTGAATGCGGACCGGCAGACGATGGCTGCGGCGGATCGCTCAATTGCGGCAGCTGCGAAAGCGGCAACAACTGCCAGAGTGGCCATTGCGCCCCGATTCCGGGTGGATGCACACCAGATTCATGCGCAGATCTGAATGCAGAATGCGGATCTGCAGATGACGGATGCGGGGGATCACTCAGCTGCGGCGAATGCGATAGCGGATGGATTTGTGAGAATGGCAGCTGCATCGAACAGTCGCAATGCACGCCCAGAACGTGTGAAAGTCTTGGGTTTGAATGCGGTCCCGCAGTTGACGGATGCGGTGGTGCACTCAGCTGTGGCGAGTGCAGCAACGGATGGATCTGTCAGGACGGCAGCTGCATCGATCAGTCACAATGCACACCCAAAACTTGCGAAAGTCTTGGCCTGGAATGCGGACCTGCTGCAGATGGATGCGGCAATGCAATCCGCTGCGGCGAATGCAACAGTGGATGGTTCTGTCAGGGCGGCAGATGCGTCGAACAGTCACAGTGCATCCCCAAAACATGCACAGATCTAAATGCAGAATGCGGCTCAATAGGCGATGAATGCGGCGGTACGCTCAGCTGCGGCAGCTGCAGTTCGAATCTGACTTGTCAGAACAACAGATGCGCCGCTGCATGTACCCCAAAATCGTGCGCTGAGCTGAATGCAAACTGTGGTTCTATCGCAGACGGATGCGGCGGCACGCTCAGCTGCGGCAGCTGCGGTTCGAATCAGACTTGCCAGAACAACAAATGCGTCAATACATGCCAGCCCAAAACATGCAGCAGCCTTGGTTTTACATGCGGTACCGCAAGCGACAATTGCGGCGGAACGCTCAATTGCGGCAGCTGCGCCGGCAACCAGATATGCGAATCCAATCAATGCCGTAACAGCACCGCGCACACCTATCCCAAGCGTCTCAGCATCAAGGGACTGCAGCCCGATTTTATGGATATCAACCAGGTCGCAGGCAATGCGACCCATGGCGTTTCCATGAATATGGTCTGGGCATTCTGGCAGCCGACGCAAACCACCACATGCGTCGACGGACAAGTCAAATACGACGGCTACTGTTTTACAATTGGCGGCGATTATCAACAGCGGACAATCAGCGCCATCAAGGAATATTCAAACCGCGGCGTTCTCGTCACTGCCATCGTTTACGGCGTGCCGCCGTGGGCCACCATCTCGAATTGTTCCAGCCAGAAACGCGTGAACGATACGTTTTGTGCGCCTGCCGATGGCAAAGAAGTCGATTATGGCCGTTTCGCCGGGTTCCTCGCCCACCTGTTCAACGGCGAACAGGGCTATGGCCGTATCGCAGATTTCGTCATTCACAACGAAGTCAACAACTATCAGTGGTTCAACCCTGGCTACAGCGATATGAACCATGCCGATGCTCAGGCCGCCAAATATGCGCTCAGCTATAACTGGGCCTACGACTATATCCGAAAAGAACAGAGACAGGCCAAAGTGCTCATCTCGTTCGATCATCACTTCGCACAGAGTCACAGCGGTAATGGCAGCTATGCAGTCACCGATATTATGAACCGGCTCGTCCCAAAACTGGGCGACCGCGAATGGCTGCTCGCTTTCCATTCCTATCCCCCCGATTTGAGACAACCTGCATTCGGCGCTGACGATTACTTCAGCAACTCGAACTGCAAAGGCTGTGTCACCTTTGGAAACATCGGTATCATTGCCGGCTGGCTGCGCCAGAATTATCCAACCAAACCGCATGCCTGGGAAATCCAGCTCACCGAAAATGGCATTAACGGCACGACCACCGATATGCGCAAACAGCAGAAAACCCAGCTTTGCCAGGCGTTTAAAAACGTGCTTGGTACACCGGGTATCACGAGCTTTATCTACCATCGACTCATCGACATCGCCGAAGAAGGGCTCAGCCTTGGCCTGTGGGATTCGAGCGCCAACCCCAAGCCCGCATGGGAGACATTTGCGTTGTCCAATCAAAGCGGCCATCTGGCGTGCGGTTTTGAATATCTGCCTTACGTTGAGATGATGCGCGGATACAACAAATCCACCGGCATGCACTGGGTTACAACGCGCCAGTTCCCAAGCGGATTTGCCAAGGAGCAATCCTACAAGATTCTGCGGGAACCTGCAGATAACACGTCCATGGTTTATGAATGCAGAGTTGGCGGAGCCAACGGAAAGCACACGATGATCTCGAAAGATCCCAACTGCGAGGGACAATTCAACATGGGGCCCATGGGCTATATCTATAATTCACAGGTCTCGGGATCAGTGCCCATTTACAGGTGCGCTACATCCGGTGGTTCACACTTCATTTCGCCATCCGGTACTTGTGAAAACCAGATCTTCGAATCGCTTGTCGGATATGCCATTCCCTAGCAAACAACGAACATGCGCGCTGCCTTTCATCATGCCCATGGATGGCACAAAACCATATTCCATGTATGCGTTTTGCTGTCATTGATATTCGCCGGATGCAACAAATCACAGCATCCGGCGGGTGCGTCCACCGACCCCCAAACCGATGCGAAAACACGGGAACCGGTCGAAGCCGACTCTGTTGCGCTCCCCCGGCAAACCCCAAAAGAATATGGAGCCAACATGAAAATCAGACCACCGGCACTGGCCGGACAATGGTATGCAGCACAGCCCGACAGATTGCGGGCAAGCATTCAAAAATATCTGGATGATGCAGATGTCAGACAACTGACACAGCCAGTGCGGGCGATTGTCGTACCGCACGCGGGTCATGCCTGGTCCGGCCCAACTGCAGCAGCCGGATTTAAAGTGCTTGATACACAGCGCATTCAACGCATTTTTATCCTGTCTCCAAACCATCGCATGCCTGTATATGGCGTCGTTTCGGCTGGCGTCGATGCTTTCGAAACACCACTGGGCATACTTGATGTCGACAAACAGATTATCGACAAATGGCGCGACAATCACATCGTCACCGAGAATGTCGCTGCGCATAAAAACGAACATGCCATCGAAATCCAGCTGCCGTTTATTCAGGTCGTATTCGGCGACAAACTCCCCAAAATCGTACCGCTCATCGTAGGTGAAATGTCACCCGAAATGGTACGCACATTTGCAACTGCGATGCGCCGCGAACTCCGTGAAGAAGATCTCGTGCTGATCTCAAGCGATTTTCTGCATTATGGCGCAAACTACGGCTATGTGCCATTTGGTGAGCCCGTGTTCGAAAACATCAAAAAATTCGATGCACGAACGGTCGATGCTATTCGTCAAATTAACAGCGCCGTTTTTGAGCAATTCGCACGGGAAACCCCGAACTGCGCATGCGGTGTCAATTCACTGCGCGTTTTGGCCGCATTGTTTCAGGCCGATAAATCCCAGCTGACATTCGACGAACTCGCCTACGATACTTCGGGGCGCAAAACGAACGATACATCCATGTCGGTTTCGTACGAAGCACTGGCTTTGAGTGGCTCTCCAAAGTTCGAAAACACCACGCCTGCATCCGATGCAGTCAACAAAGGAAACACCATGGTTTTGAACAAAGATGCACAACATATTGCACGCGATATCGTCAAACAGGCACTCGTCGAAGCCGTGTCACATCAGCACGAAACCAGTATGCCTGAAGGACTTTTGAAGAACAACGAAACGACGGCAGTTTTTAGAGAATCCTATGGTGTTTTTGTCACCCTCAACGATGCTGACGGCGATCTACGCGGGTGTATCGGCAACATCATACCGGTTGCGCCATTAGGCGAAGGCATTTGGGGTCGCGCACAGGATGCCGCACTCAATGATCCCCGGTTCAATCCGGTACAGATTGACGAACTCTCCTCGCTCTCATTTGAAATCTCGGTGCTCACCAAACCCGTCAGGATTTCCGGGCCGGATCAAATTGTGATTGGCAGGCACGGCGTCGTGATGCACAAAGATGGCAGAAGCGCGGTATTTCTGCCGCAGGTAGCCCCAGAACAAGGGTGGGATGTCGAGACAATGCTCATCCATCTCAGCATGAAAGCCGGTCTGCGACCGGATGCATGGCGAGAAGGAGCAAGGTTTGAAGTTTTTGAAGCGCAGGTTTTCTAACGTTTTACGCAAGTGCAGGAAATCTGTATATTTCCTGCGTATAAAGAACATACGGCCGCAGGCCGTCCTGATAAGCTCAGATCCCTCCCGCCGACACGACGTCGGCGGGGCGTCGCTGTAACG
>CAMKRB010000137.1 GCA_946415045.1 uncultured Myxococcales bacterium | reverse complement strand
AGAACAGCGCGGTCTTGACGAAAACTTCAAAACCTTCCTGGCTCAGCTCACAATGGCAGGCGCTGACTACCGCCTTGCTGCTGTCAATACTTCGTATGCACCAGGCAATCCTTTCCAGGTCGCCGCACCGTGGACTGGCAATCAGGTCAACCAGCAGGTCGAGGAAGCTCTGCGCGGCGTCGATTTGAACGCTCTTAAACAGAAATGCAGCAACTACTTTAGCAACCACGATCCCTGGATCTCAAGCACCGATATGGTCGGCAGCGACGGCAGTATCTCCGCAAGCGGCACGCCGCTCGGTGACGAAGCCAACCTCAGCCTCCTCGTCGATCTGTTCCGATGCGAAGCCATCGGCGGCACCAACGGCGCTTCCGTTGAACGCGGTCTCGCTACCATGAGCGCCGCTCTCACAAACCCCAACTTCAAATTCAAACGAGATGGCTCCATTCTCGCCATCGTGTTCGTCACCGACGAAAATGACTGCACCGAAAATGAAAAACTCTCCATCTCCGACAAACAGCCAAAAGAATGCGAAATTAAACGCAATATCGAAGACAGCTGTGCCGTCACCAAATACGACGCCATCATCACACAAAAATCCAACGATGTTATCGTCAGCGCTCTGAAACCTGCTGCCGGTCAGCTCGTCACCATCGGTGCTCAAAAAACCGTCACCGACAGTGCCGGCAAAACCTATGAAATCGGCAATCACAAGCTGCGTGAACTGTGCCTCGCCGGCGATGACGCCGCTCGCGCTATCCTCACCGCTTGCCTCGAAAACGAAAAAGACTGCTCCGTCAGCCAGGACATCAAATGCCCCGCAGGCGGCTGCACAAACGAGCTGCAAAGACGTAAAGATTTCTATGACGAAGTCATTAACCTCGTCGCTTCCACCAACCGCGCACAGTACGAGCAGCAGAATAAATCCATCTACGATAACGCCGCTTCCGACGCCGATAAACAGGCCATCCGAAATGACCTCGCCAGACAGGACGTCATCGTCGCTAATATCATCAACCGAGACATCGGAAAACGATACACCTCCGATTTTAACGACAGATGGTGCGCAAACAGCGGAAGCCAGGGATACCGCTATCAGCTCTTCGCTGAAATGTTCAACAACGACCCAATCTTCGCGCCCATCTGCTGCCAGGCCAAGCAAGACGAGTTCCTCGCCAGCTACAAGGAACAGGATGCGGAAGGCTCCCTCGTCACCAAGTCTCTCGCCGTTTGTAACAGCGTCCCCTCCGCTGAGGATGAAGGAAACAGCGAATTCGGTCCCGTGCTCGGCGCTATCGGTCAGAGAATCGGTGAAGCCGTCAATACCGTTTGCACGGACAGCGTCCCTGTAACCTGCAATCCTTCGGACTGCAACGGCGCGAAACCAAACGCCAGCTGCCCATGCAATTACGGATGCAATGAGACCGTTTATCTCTCGCAGAATGAACACGAATATCACCTCTGCAATGAGTTCGTCCTCAATGTCGGCGTCGTCGACAGCAGAATCACCGATCCCGCTAAAATCGCCGAAAATTACAAGCAGTACACCGCTGGTAATGAGTATTCTGTCAACTTCGAGTCACAGTATTGCCTCACCAGAACCGGTTCTCCCATCCAGATTAACCTGAATAAAAATGAGCCCAATACCTCGCTCGTCATCGAATACCCCAAGAAGGTTTCGTCCATCTAGCATTTCTGACGTCTGATTCTCAAAACCGCATGTCCAAAAGATGTGCGGTTTTTTTATAAAAAAAAACTTGCAATGCTGCCGCAAAATCTATAGAAGCTGCCTCGGAGGTGTGGCTGAGTGGTCGATAGCGGCGGTCTTGAAAACCGTTGTACTCGTGAGGGTACCGGGGGTTCGAATCCCTCTGCCTCCGTTCAAAAGCTGGTATCTGTTGATACCAGCTTTTTTTGTACGCAATGAACGACAAGTCGAATTCTATGGAGTTCTGCATGAGCACAAACGAAACCGTATTTCCGCAGTCACTGCGCGACCTGATCCAAAGCCCTTCGCTCGAAAAACGTCGCGAAGCCTTCGATCAATACCTCAAAGCAAACGACGATCTCAAAATCCAATACATCTGGACGTTCCTCGATGCACCTTATCGCGACATTCGTGAGGCAGTCATTGATTCCTGCACTTCGGAGCAACTCAACACCTCGTCCTGGAAATCTGCCATCGTCTCCAAAATCAGCGAACCCCATGAACGCTTGTCCGTCAATGTGCGTCAGTCGCTGCTCATCTTTATTCAAAGACTGGAAGGCGAACTCGATCCCCAAATCGTTCAGTTTTATACCGAAGCCCTGGACGATCCGGATGCCGATGTGCAATACCAGGCCTTTGTTCTGGCCGAGCTGCACGAAGAAAAATCACCCGCCTACATCGATCGGTTAAAACAATGGATCGACAGCAACGACCCCGATTTCCGCATCGTCGCCATCCAGGCGCTCGCCCGCCTCAATCCCGACTGGGCTTTCAAAACTCTCGAACAAAAACTCAACCAATCCGTTGGAGAAGAAGCGTTCCAGATTCTGCTTACAATGATCAGAATCTGCCCCGACCAGGAACGCATGCCTGCGCTGGCTCATCAGCTGATCAAATATGCCATTGACGACAGGTTTGCATTTCCCGCAATTCAGGCCATCGCTGAACATGGTACAAAAGACGAAATCCCCGATCTGCTCAGCATCGCCAAAAGTATCCTCGGCGAACCCACCATTCGCGTCGCAGCTGCGGGTGCCGCAGCAAAGCTCGGATCGGAAGACGGACGCGCACTGCTGGTAAAATTTTCCAATTCTCGGCACGGAAATCCCAAATACGCAGCAGAGCTGCTTGAGGAACTCAAAGATCCACAGCAGCCGGCCAATTAATCCTTTCCATTTTCAACCACTTGCATTTGCGGCTCGTAAAAATTTCGTGTAATATAGCGAGGGTTTATCGATTTTGCCTGTATCCGGGCATTCATCCATCGGAGGAGTTGATATGAAAAAGCTCATTTCTGCCATTATTGCGACATCGCTTCTTGCAACTGCTGGCGCATTCACGATTTCTATAAACGATGCGGCAGCCAAACCAGCCAAAGAAAAAAAGACCAACGCGGATCTTTCAGCCTCTCTTGGCAGCCTCACATGGGGCATGTCGTCCGACAAAGCCAAAACTGTGATTGGCAATAAAATCATGGACGATTTCAGAACCAAGTCCTACGGAAACACCGATTTGTCGTATGTCGACAATCTGCGCAAAACCCACACCGATCGCGTCGAAAATATGCAGAAATCCTATACCAACCTCTCGGTCGACAATTCCGCCATGCTCTCGGTTTCGATCGTTGGTGAAGAATTTATGCCCGATGCCGGCGAATCCATGCTCACCTCGCGTGAAGATATTGCAACCAAATACTATTTCTTCAAAGACGACAAGCTCTACAAAATGGCCGTCGTCTATGATTCGGCATACATCGGCCCCATCGCATTCGATACCTTTGTCGCCACCACCGCCCAGAAATACGGCCCCGCAACCGAAGAACTCTGGGACGATGACGGCAACTTCACCGACGCCATCTGGAAAGATAAGAGCAACGTCACCCTCACCGTTAAAAACAAGTATCAGTCCTACAGCACCTTCCTGATGGTATTTGCCGACGAATCGGTCGAAAAGCCGCTCCACGCCAAGCACATGGCCTATTTCGAAAAGATGAACAGCGGCCCCGAAGTCAGCGCAGCAATCGATTCACTCACCGAAGACGATCCCTCCGGCGGCAACAACAGCGTGGACGCCATCCTCGGCAAAAAAACCGAAGTCAATCTGATGGCCGGCCTCTCGCAGGAGGACATCGACATCATCAATGGCGTCACCACCAAGGAAGAAATCGAAAAGAAAAAAGCCAAGGCCAAGAAAAAAGCGGCAAAACAAAAGAAATCCGATGCCAAGGCCAAAGCTGGTCTGACCATTTACTAACGACGTTTTTTCATGATAGCCCGGCTGCGCTGCACGCCGGGCTTTTTCGGCTATCGGCGCTCTGCGCCGATACGCCTTCATGCGCGGCCTATCGTCTTTCAGGCGATACGGCCGCGCCTTTTTTTTACTGTTCCTCGAAAATTTGAACTTCACCGCAACTGTGAGACAATCCGTTTTAGTTGGCGCCCCAAACATCAAGGCGTTTCATTCACTACTATTTCGTCGAGGATTTATCATGGTGGCAGCAAAACATCTTGAAGAACACGATCCAGCAGCCGATTTTATGACCGGTCATGTTTTTGGTGATCGATTCCGTGTCGAACGGCTGATCGCCGCTGGCGGTATGGGCTTTGTGTACCTCGCTACAGATCTCGAGCAGCAGCAGCTCGTGGCACTCAAAATTATGCGTTCATCGCTGCAGCGCGATCCCGTCGCTATCGAAAGATTCAAGCGCGAGGTTCGCACCATTAAGCGTCTCATGCACCCCAATACCATTGAGTTGATTGATTATGGCGTGACCGAAGACGGTTTCATGTTTCTGGTCATGGAATGGCTGCATGGCAAAGATTTGCGGGAAATCATGCGCATCAAGCGCAAACTCTCGCCCATCACGGCCACGCGCGTCGCACTCCAGGTGGCATGGAGTCTCTCCGAAGCCCATCAAAAAGGCATCATCCACCGCGATCTCAAGCCCGAAAATATCTTTATCATGCACAATCCAGGGCCGCATCTGCGCATTAAAGTCGTCGATTTTGGTCTGGCCAAAGTCGTCAGCGGTCCCGAAAGTGCCGAACAAATCACGCGAGGCGGCGTGGTCTGCGGCACGCCGGAATACATGAGCCCGGAACAGGCGAAGGGCGAAAAACTCGATGGCCGAAGCGACGTCTATGCGCTCGGTTGCGTGATGTATGCGATGCTCGAAGGTGATGCACCATTCAGAGGTAAAAAGGCGCTCGACGTCGCCATGATGCACATCAACAACCCATTCCCGCCGCTCAATGACAAAGTGCCTGCCGCACTGCGCCACATCATCATGAAATGCGTCGAGAAAAAGGCTTCCGCAAGATATCAGGACGTCAACGATCTCGCCGCAGCTCTCGAAGCTTTCCTCGATCCCATCGAGTGCAGAAAACGGGAATCCGGCGATACATGGACAGTGAGACGATCAACCCCACCCGGTGCCTATCAGTCCCCACTCACGCGGCAGCCAGTAATCGCCGCTGCAGCCACGACACCTGCGTCTTCGCAAAGCACAGGCAGTGCTCAGCATACCGTGCGCCATGTCCGCTCCAGCCAGATCACAACCACCGGACGCATCCCCAGAAAACCGCTCAACAGTCAGTGTGTGCGCCTTAAAACAACCCCATCCCTGCACAGTCACACGCGGATGTCAAAAATCAATTCTGACGCCGGGCAAACCAAGAAAGAGGGATTCCTCAGAAGATGCCTGGATCGCATCCTGTAACCATCCATGACGCACTGGACCGAAGCTCAGATTATTCAAATGATTGCGCATCACTTCGGGCCCCGGCCCGATCTTGCGCCGCATGGAATCGGTGACGATTGCGCCTGTATCTGCGATAACCAGCGCCTCATCTCGACAGACGCTTCGATCGAAAACGTCCATTTCGACCTGAACTGGATGACACTGGCCGATGCCGCCTATCGATGTCTGACCTCAAATATCAGCGATGTCGCGGCAATGGGCGCATACGCCGGCCCTTTTACGCTTGCACTCGGACTCCCGCCAACGCTCGCATTCGACCAGATCCACGATGCCATCGCCGCTCTTAGACAATGCATCGATGACCACTGCCTGCCCAATTGCTGGCTCGTTGGAGGCGACGTCGTTCGAAGCCCATTTGCTTTCTTTTCGATCACCATACTGGGAAATCTCCCCGAATGGCCCTTTGTGACCCGAAATGGCGCACAACCGGGCGATCTTATCTATGTTGCCGGAAACCCGGGATATGCGGCCGCCGGCCTTGAAATCTGCCGCCAAAACCGCCCATATCAACCGGAATTCAAGCCTTTTCTGAATGCGTTTAAACGTCCGCTGGCATTGACATCATTCGGCCCCATCATCGCACAAAACCGACTCGCAACGGCAATGATGGATCTATCGGACGGCATCTTCTGCGATCTCCCCAGACTGGCCGCACAAAGCCACATCGGCGCAATCATACAAACCCAAAACCTTGTGCCATCGCTCGAACTCGAATCACTCGCCAAAACACTTGGCATACCTCCGCTGGACTGGATGATTTGCGGCGGCGAAGATTTTGGACTGCTCGTGACAGTTGCGCCAAATCACCAGCATGACTTCGAAATCCTCGCCGATTCATGCCATATTCCGCATCAAAAAATTGGTATTTGCACCAGCCAACCTGATATACAATGGATGAACGGGAACGATCCGATCCAGATTTGCGACCACAGTTTTTCGCATTTCTGAATCGCAAAACGAACCGATCTTCCAGGAGTTTCCAAATGTCAAGCAGCTCGCATGCAGCCGAACGCATCGCCAGACAAAATCAAATTGATGCATTATGTGTCGACGCGCTTTGGTCAAAATTCGTCGATCTCCCGCTGTGCGCAATGCAGCCACAAAATGGCGAAGTCCATGCGCCCAAAATCCTGCTTCCCGAACTCCGCTTTAAATCCCTGCTGCGCGCCATTTTAAAGACCCTTCCTCAAGCCGCGCGTCTCATCATCGTCGACGATAACAGCGCACGATTTGATGCCCTGCGGGATTGCGATCCCGAACACACACACAGTCTGTTCTTCTCGACACAGCATTTCGACGCACTCAACTATTCCGACAACAGCTTTCATCATATTCTCACTGAACCTTGTTTTGCCTCGGTTTGCCGGGCAGAAAGCGTCCTCGCGTCCTGCTACCGCGTCCTGAAACCAAACGGCACCCTGCTTTGGGCAGCCCCATGTTCCGGCACTTTCCCGGCTTTCTTCGATATTTTCGATGAATGTATGGCAACCATCGCCCCTCAAAAATCATCCGAAATCCGCCAGATTATCCGAAATGCCACAGACGAAGCCTGCATGACCGAAACACTTACCACGCTTGGATTCGACATTCAGGCATCTCAGTTTGCGCAGTTTACACTCGACTTTCAATCCACCGAACAACTGCTCTTCTCTACCCTCGTCGAAACGCATTACCTCGGCTTCTGCCTCAACCTGGGTTACCCCGACATCGACGGACGCAAACTGCTCACACAGCTCGTCCGCTCATTCCACCACTATTTCCAGGGTTGCCGGATTTCTGTACCCATCAGGCTTAAGCTCTATCACACCCAAAAAACCTGAACCTCATATTCCCTTCACACTCGCCATACCTGGCCGCTACCCAGATGCACGCCTATAAAATCCATAAGATCCATATCGATGAACGCACCGAACATCGGTTGCGACGCAACATGCCATGGCTGTTCCGCAAGAACACCGATTTTGCCAAAGACACCCCGCAAAACGGCGATCTCGTTGCCATCTACGGCCGCCGCAATCAATGCATCAAACTGGGCATTTACGATGCGTTCGGAGACATTGCCGTACATATTCTTGGCAATCCCGGATGCACATTCGATCCATCCTATATCGACACCAAAATTGCCGAAGCATTTGCCAAACGCGCACAAATGCACATTGCCGATGATTCCACAAACGGCCTGCGCCTGATCAGCGGCGAATCCGAAGGATTGCCAGGCATCGTACTCGATGCCTATCACACCTCATGGGTCCTGAAGATCTATGCCGCTTGCTGGATCCCCTATCTGGATGTGCTCGTTGAAGCACTCAGCAAATACGCCAGTCCTGCAGCGCTGCTGCAGCAAGCGCAGATCTCCATCCCCGATCGCATGGTGCTGCGATTTGGCCGCAACTGTCTGCGCCATTTCGAAGCCGCCGGTTATCGCGAAGCAACCCTGGCTTTTGGCTCAGACACGACGCCCTATGCCGAGTTCCTTGAATGCGGCGCTCGCTTCAGAGCCCAGATTTTCAAGGGGCAAAAGACCGGATTTTTTCTCGACCAGCGAAACAACCGTCAAATCGTCCGAAGTCTGTCGCAGGATAAAAAAGTGCTCGATATTTGCTGTTATTCCGGCGGTTTTTCGATAAACGCAGCCATCGGTGGTGCATCGCAGGTCTGGAGTCTCGACGGCGATCGCAACGCACTTGCACTCGTTCAAAAACATTACGAAATCAACGCCGATAATCCCAATCTTGCCCGCGCCGAACACATCCTTGAAAAATGCGATATGTTTGAATGGCTTGGACAGCCCAAACGACGTGGGGCTTTCGACCTCATCATCGCCGATCCCCCCAGTTTTGCTTCATCTCAGGCGCAGATTCCAAGCGCCGAAAAAGCCTATATGCGACTGTTCTCCATGGCTGCCGACTGCCTGCGCCCCGGAGGTCAGATTCTGTGCTGCTCATGCTCGTCACATATTGGTTCCGAGATATTTGCACAGATCGTCGAACGCACACTCAAACACCGAACCCGCAGTGCGGTCGATTACACCGGACTTCCGCAGGATCACGTCGCCGCTTTCGCCGAAGCGCGCTATCTCAAAGCCTGGCTGATCACCATTAAATAAGGCTGTGTTTAACCAGTGTGGATATAGCGTTACCCCGATAC
>CAMKRB010000136.1 GCA_946415045.1 uncultured Myxococcales bacterium | reverse complement strand
TCACTGGCCTCTCGACTCGCACCGTTCACCGGACGGTGCTCATCTCGGGCCCCCGACGACATCGTGTCGGCGGGACAGTCGTTAGCTCATCACGACGGCCTGCGGCCGTAATGCTTGGTTCTGCGCAGATACACACATCACGTATAAAGTCAAACTTAGGGCTGAATTGTTACTTCAAAATGTAACCGTTCAGCCCCAATATGCTATTTTTGACGGCTACACGCATATTTGTGATTTGATGTGCGCCAAACGGTCGCCGTAAACGACAAAAAAAGCCTTCCGCAAAGGGAAGGCTTTTTTCAAACGGATGTTTGAAACAAGCAATTATGCATGTGACGATTTGTAGACATCCCACAGTTTGAGTGCTGCATCGCGGATACCATTGTCGAGTGCCTCGACTTCTGCCTGTGTCCAGTCTTTGGGATCTTTGCGGGCAAAGGTCGTCAAATCACGGCGATTGTCGAAACGGGCAACGGGCACATGATAAACCTGGCCGTGGGCTTCGATGCGCAATGTATGGTCGCGATCGCTGGCCTCCATCAGTTCGAGCATATCGTCCGAACCATAATCCTGCAGCATGACGGATTCCGGGGTGCCATGGAACAAAATCGACTTGTCTTCGCCTGGACGTGCACGTTCGCGGTTCTTACGGCGAGACTCTTCGGGCGTAACCCAGATGTACAGAATTGCTGCACGTTTGAGAAGTTCGTCCGAAAGATACGGCAGACTGCCGGCATAGCCATAGTGCTCGGGAAGCGGACGAACGCCCACCGGGCCGCCGCGCGAGAATTCAATCACGATGGTCTTGCCTTCGCGGGACTTCATCACGTTCTTGATCTTGTCATCAAAAAGCTCACGTGCTTCGGCTTCCAGCTTCTCTTCCAGCTTGATGCGCACGTCTTTGCTCAGATCCGCAATCTTCGCACGACCGCCCACGCGGACGGATGCCGCATCCAGACGCTCGAACAAACGCATCGCTGCACTCTTGGGATTCTCTGCCTTGCCCGTCAGAATCTCATGATAATCTTCGTTGAGCAGTTCGATCAGAGCAGACCAGTCAAAGCTGTCGATAAATGGACCATTTCGGCCACCTGCGTCGTCTTCGTGATGGTAAATCCGCGGCTCACCCATCTCCACAAGCGCTTCATCAATTAACAACTGAACGTGAACATACGGATAGTCGTCCAGCTGGATCGTCTCGCCCATATGGAATAACTCGGGATCCTTATTCGTAAGGAAATTGCGAACCTCGGATTTACCTGATGCAGGTAAGGCTAACAGCAACAGTGTGTCAAAAATTTCTGCCATCTCTTTCTCCTCTATCATACTACCCGACATGGATAGCTAATGCCTTAATTTTAAACATCTATCGCATCCTTTGGCAACCTATTTTTGTAACGATCTAATGCACACAATTGTATACATGTAGGCATAGAATACATCGGTGCGTTCACGTGATGCGTATTGGCGCAACGCGACAAAGCATCACGCATATCGTATGCGCGCCGTGCGTCAGCAGGCGCGCAGGGAGGCGTATTGTCGCGAACGCGACAATAGCCGACCATACAACAACACATCCTGATTTATATCAATTGGCTATGTTTAACGTTACCCCGATACGAGCGAGATACTGGCAAAGAGCGCCGAGCGTCAAGTTGGCAAGTGAGCACTCGGGGCTCAGCGCTCAGCGCTCGTGGCCGCAAAACAGACAACCTTACTTTTTCATATACGCGATCGTTAAACAGAGCCTATCAATTTATATCTATTAAAGCGTTGAATCATTGAAATGTCACCAGCGATATGAATGACATAAAACAATGATCGCTGCGCCCGGAACAGACAAAGGCTCACGCCGGGCACTCAGCTCAAAACCGTGAGCCATAAGCTCAAATCTATACAGGCAGCACATGCCACTTTTTCTTGTCGGCCTGATAGGATGAAACGACAAGTTCAATACTATCCCCCACGACATACTGTTTTGTTTTTGAATCGTTGGTGAATATGGTCATTTCGTCGTTCAGTGTCCAGTTTTCGCCGGTCGCATCGATGATATCGCGGATATGAACTTTGAGTTCAATCGGCGGCATATCGAGACGCACGTACAATGCGCTTGCTTTCATGCCCAGAATCGTCCCGCGGCGATGGGGACGCTTTGCGGGATTCAGCTTGAAATCGTCGCGGATGGCATGATCGATGGCGCACGAATCGATGGCTTTGTCGACCTCGCGCTGGATATTCCTCGCGAAATTCGACGACTCAATCACGCGCTGGCGCAATGCGGCGTTCGCCTCCCGATCGAGCGCAGGCTGCGTTCCAAACTCGGCCTCGATCGCCTCCTTGTGTGTAAAAATGCCGACGATCTCCCGCATCGGCGCACTGAATCTCGCATACGGATTCACGCCAAGGGCACTGTGCAGGCCCGCATCTGTCGAAAAGATGCTGCGCCGCTGCACCATCAGCACCTGACGTTCGATCGCCTGGCGCACGCGATACATGCGCTGGATTTCGGGCGGTGCGTCGGGATCGAAGCTGCAGCTCTCGGCCGGAAGCGATTCGAAATAATCTGCCAGACTGCGCGCATTCCGATCCCAGTACCAGCAATCGGGCATTTCCTGGGCCGACACGATATTGCGGATAAACACGGCGAGATCGTCGACATCGCGTATTGACGGTGCCTCGTGATTGCGGAATATGGCGAGGACTTCGGGATCCGTCGCAGCCAGCCGGTTCAGGATTTTCGCGCCTTCCATGTTGCACAAAAGCGAGAGCTGTTCGTTGTACAAATCGACATCCAGGCGCTCATCCAGCCCAAGCACAAACTCGGTTTTGGCGCGGTTGAGCTTCACCTCAAGCGACACGCGGTTAAAATGCACGACATTGCGCATGCGGCTTTCGGCCATGCGCAGAAGCCCCAGTTTCTTCATGTTCAGCAGGCTCTGCGCAAATTCGGTATTGCCAAACGCATGATGCGCCGGGTCGGCCAGAAACGCCGAAACGTCCGTGTCCACCAGTTTTGCCCGCGAATGAATACAGGCACGAATCAGCCGCGTCTCCAGGCACACGCCCGCAGCATCGATCTGCATCACAAATACCAGCGCACGTCTGTCGACGTCTTCGTTCAGACTCACAATGCCCTGCGAAAACGCCCCCGGCAGCATCGGAACGCTCATCCCCGCAAAATACACGCTCGTTCCGCGTTTCAGCGCCTCACGGTAAAGCGCCGTCCCCGGCCGCACAAACCACGATGCATCGGCAATCGCATACCACGCGATCAAAACCGCATCGCCGCGCGGCCTGCATAAATGATCAAATCCATCCCCCGGCGTGCCGATATAAAGCGCCTGATCCAAATCCCGCGTACTGAACCCGTCCACCGTCACAAACGGAATCGCACGCAAATCCTCACAATCCGAAAAATCTATCTCCCGCCCGGTAAATGCCGCAACTTCCGATTCCACCGATTCGTCAAACCCAAACTCCAGCCCGTGCTTGAACGCAATCTCATACACCTCGTGCAAAATACTCCCCTTCTGCACAATCCCCAGAATCTTGAAATGCTGCGCCTCCCGCCGTTCCAGAATCAAAAAATCCTTCCCATTCAGCTGAGGCTTGAAAAACTCAAAATTCTCAATTGCTTCGGACGGCATCACGCCCATCGCACTCGAAAGCACGATTTCTCCCGATTCCATCGATACCTGAACGACTCTTTGTGAACGTTCCAGAGGTTTTTCGTGCATGATTGTTTCCTTTTTTTTCTGGCGGGGGAAGTCTCCCCCTACGCGTCTATTTGCTGCGCAAATACGCCGCTACCCCCTCGAATTCACGGCGCTGCCGCTATTTCACTGCATGCACTCCGGTTCACCGCTCCCATTCAGCTTGCAGCTCGTGCCCGAAGCACATGACTCGATCGACTCTTCACCGCTTTTACAGGAAATCACACTTTTGCCATCGTCACTGCATCTGGGCTCGCCCTGACAGCCAGTGATGCAGCTCAGCGTCTGCGAATCGCATATCATCTGGTTAATCGAAGCACAGTCGATGCTGGTTATCCACGCATTGTTGCTGCACTTTTGAAGTTCCGTTCCTTCACATCGCTTTTCATCGTCTGTGCAGACTTTTTCGGGTTTGCTGCATCCATTCGTATCGTACTGGCAGTTGTCGAGACAGCGCAGCGTTCCCGTCGATCCCTGAATGAGATCCGCACACGTGCGGTTTGCCAGATTCTCCTTGTCACACGCCTCACCGACATCAATTGAGCCATTGCCGCAATTACTCGTCGCCTGCACACACCCGTGCTTTATATCGCAAACCGGTGAAGCGCCTTCACATTTCACATCCACCCACGATCCATACACGCAGGTCCGCGATACATTATCCACACATATCCTTTCACCGGCATCGCATTCCAGCTCGGGACCACAGCCCAAAGCCAAAGATGCCAAACCCGCAGCCAGCATTCCAACAATTATCTGTGCATTAAATTTCATTTCTGCCTCCATCAGCTTCATCTCTCGCCCGGGGCTAACGATTTGGCTTTTTCCGGCGATCTGCCCCAGCCCCAGCCCAAAAGCTGAGCCATTTGATATCCGCAATGCGATAACCCTGTCACGCCCCCAAAACTTTATTGATTTTGTGCGCTTTAATCAATTATGGATTTCAATTTGTCATGCAGCCGGCGATTGACGCATCTTAACGCCCCTCCATACAATCATCTTACTACAATTTACTGATTCTGCCATGTCAGCCATTGAATTGATCGAAAAACTGCCAGTCGATGTGATCAAATCCATGTCGCCGGATGACTGGATTAAATCCGCATGGGATGCGGCTGTGGAGGGCATTGTCTGCGGCAGCGCCACAATTCTCGGCACTGAGAACGGAATCTGGCGCGTGCGCTGCGAATCCATCGAAACATTGAGATCTCTGCAGGGAAGAGGCGAAATCATCTCCAGACTCCATCGCATCCACGATTTGCGCAAACTCCCTCCACTCCGCGGTATCTCGCTCATCCCTCCAGACGATTTCTGCTCGCCATTTGCGCTGATCAAACGAAATGTCATCATGCAAATGCCCGAGCATCAGTGGATTAAATACGCATACCAGCTGTCTGTCGATGCCGAAACCGCCCGCACCTCATCCGTGATTGATATCGACCATGGCATATACCATATTCGCTGCGATTCCAGTCACGCCTATCAGGCACTGAAATTTCCACAAACCCTTATCGGTATGATATCCTGGCTGTCCCGGAAATACCGGCCCCTTCCCGAAATCCGGCAAGTCAGTTTATCCCTTGGGCAAATCAAAGATGAAAAAAAAGAATAAGAAAAAGACAGTGAACGCTGCGGCCAGCGGACACGCCGCAGATGCAGGAAAAATATCAAATTTGCCCGAATTCCCGGCGCTCGGTCACCAGCTCGTCGCCGATAAACCCAAAGCACCAAACGATTTGGATACAGAGGGTTGGATACGCATTCGCCCATCGCGTTCTCAGCGTCTGCGGCAGTTCGGTATGGCCTATTTACAAGGTTTCGTCTTTGCCTTCATCGCACTGGCATGTCTCTATCTGCCCGATTTTCTCATCGATTATGCCCATCGCGAATTCAACTTTGTGCGCTTCTTTGCAGGTTTTTTCTTTGCAGCCGTTGGGCTTGTTGCCGTCTGCGCAGCCATCAATACGCTCATTCGGGACACATCCTGTCACATCCACCCGCAATCCGGCCGCCTGGTTTGCGCCTCGCGGCTCTCACAATCCAAAATCAACGACTGCATCGATCTGCGTTCCGTTCCCGTCCTCGAAATCCTACCCCCCGGCGCATTCTTCAGACGCACTCGCATCATTACAATGCACCATGAACTCGAAGTGACAATTGCAGATACCGGCGGAAAAGACGACGACATACAGGCGCTTTACAAATGGCTGCGGGAAATCAGGGCAACGCCTCGTTCCCCTGCTTCTGCCCAATCTGAATCCATGCCGCAAACATCGTCAAATGATTGAGTTTTTTTGGAATCAATCCAGGCATCAGGCAGGAGGCAACAAACCTTTGGGAAAGACATAAATTGTGACAATAGCCTAACCATTGAGATCGAAAATCTCCTGCCTTAGGTCTTAGGCCTTAGGCCTTGTCACGGTTCAAACTCTATGCATTAGGAAAAGCATACGGACTGAGTAATTACCGCCTTTCAAATCCATATATCCCCGATAAATTTCTTTTGTTCGATTAATCTAACAAAAAATGTTGACAGGCCGTTCAAACTTTGTTAGACAAATCTAACAGATGGTACGAGGCATCCGGCTGGAACGGATTTCGGCCATCAGACATCGAATACCTGAGGAGTATGAGATTATGGCACAGGAAACACTATACAGTCTTGGTATTGGAAGTACAGGCGTTGTGCGATCGGTTCATGCCGATGCAGTGATTCGCCAGCGCCTTTTTGATATGGGAATCATCCCGAACATCGAAGTAGTGAAAGAAAGAACGGCAGCTCTCGGCGATCCGGTATGGATTCGCGTGGGCTCAGTACAGCTGGCGCTTCGAAAAGCCGAAGCCGAAGCTGTAGATATTGAAACCGTATAATTTTGTTATCATGCTTTGAGTATCTCATTTCTGCAGGGGAAATGAGTTTTTAACCAACATACCTGACGGGTCTGCAGATGTCTTTCCTTCTCCGGACATCTGCATATCCCGCCAGGATCGTTGGTTTGGCAATCAAAACATGATATACAGTATCAGCGCTCAAAATGTACTTTGTGGTGTGCATTTGAGTGTTATCGCAGCAACTGTCTTTGTGACAGCTGCCTTTAATTTGGATAACGCATTTCATTTGGAGTACTCGTAAATGAAAAAAATTTCTGCAATCTGCGCAGCAATGTTGGTTTCACTCTTTGCAAACAACGCATTCGCCGGTGATACGGTCGAACCGTTGGACAAAGGCGTAGTAGAAGTCGCCCCGACCGTTGGTTTTGCAAACATCACAGACGAGAACACGGGCTGGGCAACCAGTCTTGCGGTTGGCTATGGTGTCGCCGATTTCCTCACGATTACCGCCAACTTCGAGATGGGTTCGGATGTTGCGCTGGCCGGTGCTGACTGGGGATTTGACGTCGATTTACTCACAAACCTTCTGGATACAGATAACTTTGACATCGATTTCCACACCGATTTTTCCTATTCCCCATCGGGAGCAACCATTCGAGCCGCAGAAGCCGGTGAAATCGTCATTACCCCGGGCTTTGAATTCAACTTCGACACCGACAACGAGATGAGCGGATTCGGTGCCTACCTGCGCGCAGATCTGCCGATTCATTCGTGGAATCTTGGCAAGGAAAGAGTGATTGGTAAAGACGCGGAAGGAAACGACGTCATTGAAGAGAAAGACCGGGTGAAATCCGACGTCGATCTCGACCTCACTCTGGGTCTGTATTACACCATCATGGAGGGCAACCAGCTCTTCCTCGAAGGCGGTCTGACCGTGACGAACATGGCTAAAAATCTCGCCAAGGAAGTCGGGAAAGAAGGTTTCGTAAGTCTTGGCTACAATGTCGAACTTTTCGAAAACATCGAGCTCGTTTCGGAAGTAAAAGTCATTATTCCCGAAGAAACAGACGACACCTGCGGTGAAATCACGGTCGGCATGATCTTTGATTTGCCGTTGCTTTAACAAAAAAAGCACTGAATCGCTTCAGTGCTTTTTTAATTCAAAGCTGCGAAGGTTTGGAAGGCTGCCGCAGCTTTTTTCTTTTGATGTGACTCTTGCAGTGAGTACATCTCAGGGGTTGCACCCTCTCTGATCTATATCAGATTTATCAGAGATGATCACCCCCTGTGACGGCTCATATTGCTTTTTTACTTTTTTCTCTTTAGGAGACTCATTCAAATGAGCCAGGAAAACAAACTGACGATTGCCCTGGCAGGCAATCCAAACTGCGGCAAAACGACGATTTTCAACGCCCTGACTGGCGCCAATCAGCACGTCGGCAACTATTCCGGTGTTACTGTAGAAAAACGCGTAGGTTCATTTAAATACAATGATCGCGAGATCGATGTCATCGATCTCCCCGGTACCTACTCACTGAACTATCACTCCCCCGAAGAACGCGTCGCTCAGGAAGAGCTCCTCAGCGGCAATGTCGATTTGCTGGTCGCCATCGTCGATTCCGGTGCACTGTCGCGTTCACTCGTATTCGTCGCACAGCTCATGCAGCTCAACCTGCCCATGGTTCTGTGCCTGAACATGTGGGATGAGGCCGAAAAAGCCGGTCTTCGCCTCAAACTGGACGATATGCGCAAGCTCCTCGGCATGCCGGTGATTACAACTGTCGGTTCGCACAGCCGGGGCATCGACGAACTCAAAGCTGCGATCGTCAGTAATCCTCAGATTCCAATCAAACACCTGCGACTTGGCGAACATACGACAAACGCCGTCAACGCCATCAAGGCCAAATTCCCCGCAACACTCGATCAGTATCCCGACTGGGTGGCAATCAAGCTGCTCACCGGAGACGAAAAATATACAAACGAAGTCAAAGCGCTCACCGATGGCAATGCCATTATCGAGACTGCCGCAGCCGAACGCAGCCACATCGAGTCCGACACCAAAATGGACATCAGGCAGTACATCACCGAGCAATACTACGGATTTGCCGATGGCCTGCTCAAAGAAGTGACGATCGCCAAAGAACGCGCAAATGCCCGTGAAATGAGCGACAAAATCGACAAGTGGCTCGCGCATCCAGTTCTTGGACTCGTT
>CAMKRB010000135.1 GCA_946415045.1 uncultured Myxococcales bacterium | reverse complement strand
TCTCTTCGGGTTTTCCAGTTTTCTTAAAGCCACCTGTTCAGGTGGCTTTTTTTTTGCATTTCTCTTCCCATGGCACTTGAACCTGTGACATGGTTTTGGTACTACATGTGGTGTCGTGTGGGCGTGTACGTGAATTTGATAATGGATTGATGGGGGTTTTTATGAGATTGTCACTAATTTTATTCGCTATTTTAAGTGTTGGGTTGTTCGGATCGTTCGCGTATGCGGATGGCTGTGACAACCTTGATGCCAATGTTCGCTGGGTACAGCTGTTTCAGGAGCTGAGTACACAGGTCGCTGAGAATGACAATGATGCTGCATTCGATACTGCTGAGAAACTGACTGCGATTTGTGAGGAATCGCCGATATTGAATTATGCCATTGCCCGCATTTACCGGAATTTGGGCAATAATGCCAAGGAGCTCTATTATTTGCAGCGCGCGACGATGTTTACCGAAAAATTCTCGGTGAATCCCGATACGATGGAAGTGCTGTGGTATGAACGATACGAAGCCGAACATCCCGACTGCCGCAAATCTGAAAAAGCACAGAAGACGATAGAGCAGCTCAACAGGGCAGTTCTCGAGGCACAAAAACAAAGATACGAAACACAGATCGCTACGGAACGGAAAGGATATGATCATGCCGACCGTTACAGGGCTCTGATGTGGGGTGGTGTTGCGGTTGGCGTGACTGGTATTGCGCTGCTCACGACCGGAACTGTTCTGGTTGCCATGAATCGTGATGAAGCCGTCAGTATCAATTACACACAGCATCAGACTCATGCAAAACCGATTTGGGGTGCTTCGTGGGGCCTTTTGGGCGCAGGCATTGTGGCAACAATTGCCGGCGCAGCCGCTGCAGGTTTTGGTGGATATCATTATGCGCAGACGCGTAAAGATAAATCTGTATCCATTGAGCTGTCTTCTAACAGCGTTTCTCTTTCCTATTCTTTTTAATGCAGTGCAATAATGGAGCGTTCAGATGAAATCCAATCATTCTTTAAAGTTTATGTTTCTTGCGTCGCTGACCTGTACTGTATTCATGTATTCCGGATGCGGATCAAATCCACAACAGATCGACAACAGTTTTGCGACGCTGTGCACATTGAGCGGCGGCGTGATCAGTGCTGACGGTCAATCCTGCATGTGCGGCACCGATTCCGAGCAGATTTGTCCCAACGGCAGTGTATGTGATTATAAAGATCCAGAGGAATGCGCCGTAAAGGAAGGTGTAAAGTGCCTCACCATCGGTAAGCGAAAATGCAAAAATGGGAATGTAAAATACTGCTCGGAAGAAAGAGTATGGAAAGATGAAGCCCAGGGGTGCGGTGTTAAAGGATGCAATTCTGCTGCGGACGGATGTAAAGATGAGTGCGCAGATGGCGAATCAAAGTGTTCGGATAACAAAGCGCTTCTGTTTACCTGCTCGGTGGCCGGAGACAGCGGTGCGGAATACAAGTATACGCAAGCCATGGATTGTGCTCAGGGCTGTTTCACAACGCATGAGAATCGCGATTACTGTATAGAATGCGAGGATGATGCGGTGAGATGCCATGACAATAAATCACAGAAATGCGTCAGCGGCAGGTGGCAGGCTCTCTACGATTACTGCATAGAGTGTGAGGATGGCGCAACGCGTTGCCGGCCGAATGAAAATCATCCGGAAACAGGCGTGCCGCAAACATGTGTGAAAGGCCACTGGGTATATAGCAAAGCCGGCTGCAGCGGGAGTGAAGGTGACGATGATAAATGCAGCTGCAACAATAATGTTTCGTGTACGATCACAGCATCAGCCGAAGGAACTGTTGAATCTTCAGCCTGCGGTGAATGCATGGACGGCTCGGTGGAATGCTTCGATTACGATAATAAAGGTTATCAGATCAGCTGTAGAAATGGCAGCTTTAAACCTGGCGAGGAATCTGTAAAAAAGTGTTCGGACGGCAGCTGTTCGCTTGAAAACGGCATTCAGGCTTGTGCTAGCGATGTTTCATGTGCATATAAACATCATCAGTGTCTGAACAATGCGGGGTGTGAGTGTGGCAGCAGCTCTTGTAGCTTTGGCGATTATTGCGCAGATGGTGCTTGTGTGAAGAAAAGTGATGTGGAGAGTACCACACGGGAAGAATGGGTGTGCGGTGATTGCCAGAATAACCCCTCACTGGATGTCTCTTTGAATCATTGCGGGTCGAATCTGGGGGCGAATGATTGTCATAGTGCAGCACTTTCGAATATCCCGCTGTCTATCACCCAAACATGTATGGAGAGCGCTTCGATAGATAAGTGTCTGCAGTCCATCTTTGATGTTTCATGCATGCTTTCGTCCTGTCAGCGTTTTCGCAGTATGGCATCTTGTGATAGTTTGGCGGATACTTGCTGGTCTTATCATTTGCAGTATCAGGAATGTGGCATCAGTAAGGAGTCTGCTTACTATTTTAAAAAGAACTATGTGCCCTGCACAGATGAATCGTGCGCATGTGGCACACAAACCTGCCAAAATGGGCAGATATGCTGGGAAGATAAAGCATGTTACGATAAAGACGGCATAAATGTTAAAGCGTGTCGAGATGAATCGTGTGCCTGTGGTGAAAATTCGTGTGCAAAGGACCAGTACTGCGTTGATGATCAGAAATGCGTGGATAATGTCGTCGATGTCGGTAAAAAGATAGAATGCGGAAATGCTGAAACATGCAGCTTCTGTCAGAATAATAACTGCGAGTGTGGAATTGGCGTGTGCGGAAAAAATCAGTATTGTATCGTTTCTGGCAGCGGTTATAAATGTAAAAGTGTGTCCGAGATGAATGTGGTGAATGCGAATCTGTGCAAGGCAGAGTCGTGCAGATGTGGCGACAGTATTCCATGCCGTGCCGGACAGTATTGTGTGGACGACAGCAGATGTGTCGATACCATTTCAGATTCAGATGCACTTTATGAGTTTGTGAACTCGCATTATCATGTGTGCAGCCATTTCGTGAGTCATTGTGATGACAACCTGACTGAATTGAATACTTGTATAGAAAAAGGTAATGGAAACTATAAAACCTGCATGAATCAATGTGAACAGAATAAATGTGGCGATGCATGCGGACAGATGGATTGTAAAACAGAATGCGAATCATGTAAGACTGCGTGCAGCAATGCGCATACTGAAGCCAGTCAGGCATGCATGCATGATGTCATGGCTGAAGATTCAGACGTCAATAAGGTTCTGGAAAGATTTATAGAGGGTGCGACGTGTTCGCCCAGTGAATCTGCCACACCATCCATATGCCAGTACTCGTGTACATCGGGACGGTATATGCCGTTTAACGCATCAACTTCATGTAATTGACAGATTGGCGCATTTCTTAGGCTATGTTTAACCAGTGTGGATATAGCGTTACCCCGATATGCGTGAGATACTGGCAAAGAGCGCCGAGCATCGAGCGTCGAGTTGGCCAATGAGCACTCGTGGCTCATTGCTCATCGCTCGTGGCTGCAAAGCAGACAACCTTACTTTTTCATATCCAGGATCGTTAAACAGAGCCATTTCTTACTGAGGCGCGTAGCCGCGCAATCATGTCCTTACGGCATAAGCCGTCCAAAAAAGATTAAAGGGCTGAACTGTTAAGTTGGTTTGGGGCACTGACCATAATTGCTTGAAACAGCAGGATGGATCCGTATAATCTGAACGGCGGCGCTGAGGCCTGCGTGTGTGCATTATGGGGTTTTATGAGATTATCGCTTGGTTTAATTGCTTTCTTGGGCGGGGCATTGTGGGGGGCATCTGCATACGCAGAGGGATGTGACAGCCTCGATTCGAATGTGCGATGGGTGCAGCTTTTTCAGGAGCTGAGCACGCAGATCATGAACAATGAGAACGATGCGGCATTCGATACAGCCGAAAAACTTTCTGCGATTTGTGCAGAGTCTCCTATATTGAATTATGCCATCGCACGCATCTATCGGAATTTGAACAATCATTCCAAAGAACTGTTCTATTTGCAGCGTGCGACGATGTATACCGAAGTGTTTGCGGTAAACCCCGACACCATGGAAGTGTTGTGGTTCGAGCGCTATGAAGCTGAGCACCCTGAATGCCAAAAAACTGAAAAAACGCAGAAGACGATTGAAGAATTGAATAAAGCGGTTCTCGAGGCGCAAAAACAGAAATACGAAACTCAGATCGCCACCGAACGCCAGGCGTTTGCCCAAATCGATATCTATAAAGCATTTATGTGGAGCGGCGTCGCAGTCGGCGCGACAGGTATTGTGATGGGCGTGACTGGCGGTGTCCTCATGCTGCTTAACAAAGACAGCAGCATCGACCAGAGCAAACCAGATCACGTTAGAATTAAATATATTCACAATGTTGGCGTGGGGTTGCTCAGCGCCGGAATTGCGACGACCGTCGTCGGTGCGATGACTGCCGGTTTCGGGGGGTATCTTTATAAACGCGCAAAATCGGAACAGAATTACTCATTTATGGTGTCTCCTGCGGGTGCCATATTCTCTGCATCGTTTTAATTCGGGGAGCGACGTCCAATGAATCATTGCAAGTATATCATGATCCTGATAACAGCCGTTGTTTGCGTTTCCTGTAACGAATGGCAGAGCATCAATCAGATTGCAAACTCAAAAGATAGTTTTCAGGTCGCATGCCAAAACAGCGGCGGCACATTCCGAAATGATTCAGATAATAATGCCAATTTATGTATGTGTGATAATGTTCTTTGTGCCCCCGGCGTTATCTGTATCAAATCAAATGCCCCCGGTCAGGCCGGTAAGCTGGCTTGTGCTGGCAACTCCAATAGCCAGTTCCTGAATTGCACAAATGGCGAAACCAAGTGTTACAATGATAATGTTTATGTGTGCGTGAATGGCACGATGACATATGACCGAAAATGCGCCACAAATTGCGAGAATGATGCCTGCGTCGATGAATGCCGGAATGTTGGGAAAGTTCAATGCGGCACCAATCCCCCAAATGTCGAGAATCCGAACTCCAAATACCAGTGCGTGGAACGCACGCTCGCCGATAACAAAACGACTATCCGGGAACTGAAGCTGATAGAAACCTGTGAGAATGGATGCTATGAGAGTCAGACTGGCGGATCTTTGGGAACCAATTGTGATAAAGCATACCGCGATAGCGTGGATGCCTTGCTTATCGATTACCTGGCAACGCTTTCACAAATTCAGACGAATGCTTGCATCAGCAGCCTGTGCCAGCCCGATTATGAATCGTGCATGATTCAGCGCCTGGATCTTTGTGAATCACGGTATGATCTCGATTGCAAGAAATATCAGAATCAGGTTCTGATGAATAATAGTGCAAGCTCTTGCGATCAATTGATTTCTTCGGTTTGTAGTAGTGCAGATGGGACAAACTGTTTGAACTACGACACTACGGATGAGACTATGAAAACATGCTGCGCTTCAGAAAATGCGATTATTGCTGTTCGCAATTTCAGCCAGTGCATGGAACATATACACAAGTGTGACGATTTGATGAACGATTGCAAGACGAAGCAGGATGAGTATGAACAATATGGCAATTGCAGTCAACAGCTCGAATCGTGCAAAGGTAGTTGTCCGGGCCTGAATCGTGACAGCGTCGAAGCAAAATATGCTGAGATTGCTGCAGAATGCGCTTCGACTGAAGAATCTTGTGTGACAGGCTGCGGCAATACAAAAGAGAATTGTCTGGATGCATGCAGCGATGAAGAAAAGAAATGTGAAGATAAATGCAATAATGCATGCATGAATGAATGCCTGGATTGTGGTGATGACTGTGCCGATAATAATAGCTGCCAGACATGTCTGGCGCTGTTTCAGCATCAGATCGCCGAGTGCAGAGTGTCTTGCAGAAATAACGAAATGGATGCGTGTTTGCCTTCGTGTGAGACAAACTCCAATCAATGCAAAGACCGTTGCTCTGAACAGACTGATTCCTGCAAAATAGATCGCTTTGTTTCCGGGCTGAATCAAGGCGCTTCTAATAATATGGACATTCCCCGGCTCCAACATGTGGATTGCCTTACCGGTGGCAATTATTCGGATTGTAACGTGCAGTGCACCGATGGGGACGAAGATTGTAAAAAAAGGAAAACGCTCTGTATGCAGGAACGCGATGCTTGTCGTGCGCTTCTCATCGATCAGAAGATCAATATGCAGAATCGCGAAAAATGTATGAGCGGAGCTTTCTGCGGTGATTGCAATAGCTATTCGTCCGATAATAATACTGTATGCATGTTCAACGATTTCGCCAGCAAGGGGATTCAGTATCAGTGCCGGATTGAGGATGGATTCTGGACTAAAATGAGCAGTTCATGTACTGGTGATGCCTCTTGCTCGGAAAAGAGCGAAAGCAATGGTGTGAATCCGGGAGACGTGCGTTCTGATTGCGGTCGTTGCATCAATGGCGAAACGGAATGCCGCGATGAGATGAATGGCGGTGTGATGTATGTTTGTGTCAATGGCGAATATGTTGTTCAAAACAGCTGCTCAGATGAGGTTTCCTGCCAATTCACAGCAATGATTTCGCCGGATGAAAATGACAGAAGAAACTGGCAGTGCGGCAAGTGTACAAATGGAAAGGATACAATCATTACAATTCCCGTCGCTATGGATAATCAGCTTGTTTCGAAAGAAACCGCACAATTCCTCTATCGCGGATTTTATGACGATTTGGCATGCAGGAAAATCGTTTCTTCATGTTCAGACGCACAGCAATCAGGTTCGGAAATCCAGTGTGACAGACTTGAATCATGCAGAAAGGATCATTTTGTCATTTGTAATCGCATTGAGAATATGAAGGATTGCATGAAAGAACACTTTGCCGATGCATGCAGGATAAAAAATATTGAAGATTGCATGATGAGTCAACAAACCAGCACTTCGGCTTGTGAAGAATATACGAACATCTATCAGGCTGTGGCAGATTGCAGAAATAATCATAAAGAAGAGGCATGCCAAAAATATTCGGATGATTACGACCTCTGTATGACTAACCTGGGAGAACTGCAGAATGCATGCCTGAAATATGCAGATTATGATACTAAGATTGAAGATTGTCGAAAGGAACAACTGGAGATCGCATGCGTGTCGCATTATGATCGCGATCCGTTCTGCAATGTTACTAATCGACCGTATGATTTCACCATCCACTGCGCAGATGGTCGATATCCTCTGGAGGAAGAGGATTAGGCACGGTTTGCAGAAACCCCAAGCCGGCTGCCTGGTTCTGTCCCCCCAATCGTGGCAGATGCACAGCGACCCCTGATAGCCCTTTTTTTGCCTTTCCCGGGAATCTTGGTAGAATATTTGCAGTTTGCCATATCCGGGGGTGATGCATGGCAATCCATCAGGGAGAAAATCAATGAAAAAGACCATATTACTGGCGACACTGCTCGCATTTCCCGGTGCCTCGGCCTATGCCCAGGTGCCAGAAGCACAACCGTCCGATCAGGCCGCGATCACGGTTCGTGTCTCTGCACAGCGCATGGTAATTGCTGTTGCACCCACCAATCTGAATCAGCCTGACGAAGCCCTGGCGCAAAACGTCAACAAGCTGCTCAACCACACACTTAAGCTTACAGGGCTCTTTGACTTCGTACCCGAAGGCGCTTTCTTGCCCGGTCTCACCAAAGAAACCAATGCCTCGACCAATTATGGCGCATGGTATGCCTCGGGTGCTCAGGTGCTCGTAAAGACCGAAGCAAAACTCTCAGGTAAAGCACTCACGCTTGATTTCGGCCTCTATGATGTCACATCCAATAAGCGCATCGACATCGACTACGGTTCGCATACCGCTGCATCCGACAACTATAATCAGGTCGTGTACGCATTTGTGAACGCCGTCGTGAAGTATTTTACCGGCGAACCGGGATTCTTCGGCCAGTCGCTGCTCGCAGTCACACGCGACGGCAAAGGCAAGGGCGGCAGGGTCGTGCGCATGATGACCGATGGTTCGGGCGTTTCGCGCATCACGCGTGTCGATGCCATCGAAATGCTCCCCGAATGGGGTCCCGGCGGCAACGTGCTGCTCACCAGCTATGCGCATAACAACCCCGATCTCTATCTGGTATCGGGCGGCGCTGGCATGCGGTTGTCAGCTGAACCCGGCATGAACAGCGGCGCTTCCTATTGCGCCGGCAACGGCCGCATCGCTTTCACGCTGTCAAAGGACGGCAACGCCGAAATCTACACAATGTCGGCCACAGGCGGGGATTTGCGCCGGCTCACCAACAACCGCGCCATCGATACGTCGCCCTCATGGTCGCCCGATTGCTCGCAAATCGCGTTCGTCTCGGATCGCGGCGGCAATCCCCAGATCTATCGCATGAATGCGGACGGCTCTGGCGTTTCGCGCGTCACCATGGTCGGCAACTACAACACCAGCCCGGCCTGGGGCAGAAGCGGCTACATCGCATTCAGCGCGCGCGACGAACAAAGCAGCCTCGACATCTTCACCATTCGGCCCGACGGTTCCGACATCACTCGCATCACACAGCAACAGGGCAAAAACGACAAGCCCACCTGGTCACCCGATGGCCGCTACATCGCCTTTTCATCCACCCGCGACGGCGGCAGCCGAATCTATATCTCCACCGCCGATGGCAAATCGCAAAACGCCGTCACCACTTCGGGATGGTACGAAAACCCCGTTTGGGGCCACTGATGCTGGGGGCGTCGCCCCCTGCGCGGCTATCTCGCCATAGAGACGTGTTACCACGTCTCTATCGGCTCAATACGCCGCTACCCCCTCTGCGGGGCTCTGCCCCGCAACGCCCCGGAACCCTGCACTTCC
>CAMKRB010000134.1 GCA_946415045.1 uncultured Myxococcales bacterium | reverse complement strand
GCGCCGCGTGGCGTATCGCTAGCGATAGCCACGCGCAAGAGGGCGTATTTGCAAAAAAAAGGGATGTGCGATAGCACGTCCCTTTTTTTTGCAAATAGCCCGATAAAGGCGAGCCGTATGCGCCGACGGCGCATAGGCGAAGCCCATAATTGTTTTATCAGGCACGCTCATATTGCGGCTGCCAGGCTGCAAACTGTTTAAGCTGTTCATCCGTGCGATTGTAATACCTTCGTCCGCAGTCCAGTTTGGCAATTTCGGCCATTTCATCGTCCGTCAGCTTGAAATCCAGGATATTCAGATTCTCACGGATATGATCGACATTTTTGCTGCCGGGAATGACGACGAATCCCATCTGTGTATGCCAGCGAAGAATGACCTGCGCCGCACTTTTGCCATATTTTTTGCCCAGTGCAACAAAGATTGGCTCATTGATCAGTGATTTATCGCCGTGCCCCAGCGGATACCACGACATCAGCTTAATATCGTATTTATCGAGTGTTTTTCGGAGTTCTTTTTGTGTAAAGTAAGGATGCGCCTCGACCTGAATGAACTGTGGGACGATTTCCCATTCTTTTTCGAGGGCTTCGATGTATTCGCCTTCAAAATTGGAGATGCCGATGGATTTGGCTTTGCCCGAGCGATAGGCTTTTTCGAGCTGGCGATAGCCGGCCATCCAGTTTCCGGCTGGCTGGTGAATGTAAAGCAGATCGACGTAATCCAATCCCAGGCGCTCCAGCGTTTCATCGACGGCATTGGGATTCTCAAATTCTGAAGCCCATAACTTCGTCGACAGATAGATATCTTCGCGTTTTAAACCGCTTGCTTTCATGCCTCGGCCGCATGCTCTTTCATTGACGTATGCATTGGCCGTATCGACGAGCGAATAGCCCATCTTTAAGGCTTCTCGCACGCTGTTTTCGGCATCTGCGGGGGACAGCATAAAAGTACCAATTCCAATCACCGGACACTGTTTTTGATTATTCAGAATGACGTTTTCCATCTGCATGCTCCTTATTGCGATAACCATAAAGTGCCTTGCTATCCAAGGCATGTGGATGGAATATCAGTAAAAATCCGGGATGTACAATGTCAATTGGGAATTCAGTATGCATTGCGTGCATACTGAATAACGGTTTTACCATTCATTGCATGCTTTCGATATCCACTTGAGAACGTCCGAAAGCATGGATTTGTTTTTCTTAAGATAGGCGATTCTATAATGGGCAGTTGCCTCCGGATCGACGATGGGGACGCTGACGCAGCCTTCCATATTGGTGCGAAGGGTATTGGCGAGTGCTGTCGTGAATGTCAGTGGTTTTTGAGACATGACGACATTTGTATAAACCATGATATCATCATATTCGATATATTTTGCTTCTTTAATACAATCCCTGTGCATCTGGTGCCAAAAGCCGGTATGAATATATTCGCGAATTTCTTTGCCACGCAGATCTGAGAAATGAATGGATTTTTTGCGGCTAAGCGGGTCAGACAGAGGGATTTGCATATACAATTGTTCGTCAATAAATGGCATCGATTCGATTGCGTCTGTTTGGATTTCTTGACGAACGATGGCAAGTGTGGCTTTTTCGGTCAACAGCAGGGAAACGAGTTCGATTTCATCGGGCATATCCGAGGTGATGTGCAAATCCGGAAACTGGCCTGAGAGCTCGGCATTCAGTTTCCATAAGGGGGCGGGGGCACATGTAACGATGTGCAGTGAGAGATGACGTTTTTTAAAGGCATCCAGGCTCGAAAGCAGTGCATCGGCATCCTTAAGTACATGGCGAGCATGTTTGACGACGAGTTTGCCGGCATCATTCAGTTTCATGCTATTTTTGGTACGCTCAAACAACTGGATGCCCAGTTCATCTTCCAGGCGCTGAATCGATCGCGTCAGAGCACTTTGCGAGATATGGAGTTTTTCGGCAGCTCGCGAAAGAACGGCCTCATCCGCAATCGCGACAATTTGTTGTAGTTGATTGAGTTCCATGAAAGCTTCACCCCTGCTGATTTAGACCTGATTTGCCTCAAAACCGCGACAAACCAATGTGAATGTATCATGGATATGTGTAATTTGAAAATCTCAAAGTGTTTTAAACAGAAATGTTATCATGTTATAATGATTGTGATTATAGCAATGATAACAATGAAATAAGCATGTTTATGACAAGTGTGCATTCCCCTTTGTTTGATCTGATATTAATATTATCTGTGCTTATATCTAGTTCTTATAAGTATCTTTGCGCTTTGGATTCATTGGGAACCAGCCCTTTTGAACGCGTTTTTTCTGATCATAGAGCTCTTTGATGCACCAGAATAAAGTACAGGAAAGGACAGACAGTATGGCAGAAATTAAGGTGTTATCGATAATAAGCGCAACGATTAACGTACATGCACCCAATATGGCAAATGCTGGCCAGCATTTGGCTCCCCATTGGTATTCTGCATGAATGACAATAGGGTGAAAAACACCGATGATTATAAATGTAGCGATTGCAATGAATAAGCCATCTAAATGTATTTCTGGCATTCCGTTAACTGTTATCCTTAATAATATGTATCGTTTAGATGAAGTGCTGGCGGTTTATTGTTTTGTGGCGACAAATGATACGATTGCCCCTCTTGAATTGTATATCTCAAGATGGCAGCGCTTTTCCAGTTTGTTTTTTAAAGAATCCCGCGTTTCAAACGGCGGCGTAAACCAGCCTTTTTTTGACAGAACATATTTCACCAGCGCATCCGATATTCTCGATTCACCGCGAATATAAAAGCACGAAATAAACCTGCCGCCGGGCTTCAAAACCCGCAGTACTTCGTCAAAGGCTTTCTCTTTGTCGGGAAATGCGTGAAATCCATTCATGCTCAAAACCACATCAAACGTGCTGTCTTCAAATGGCAGATTCCCTACATCCCCCTGAATGGTTTTCACATTTGCTATCTGATTCGCCTCAAACCGTGCTTTCGCTTGCGATAGCATATCTTCACTGTAGTCCAGACAGGTGATATCCGCATCTTTGAGCTTTTGATATTTTCGATAGGTAAAAACCGCTGTCCCCGTGGGCACATCCAGTAGTTTTCCCGAAAAGTCGTTTTTGATATTCGCCAGCAAATCTGCGGCAATATCGTTATCATCCACCCCATTCCAGAAAAGACGGTTATACAGCTTGCTCCACCACGTCTTATGGGTAATGATATCATCGTAAATGTTTCTGGATTGTTTGTAGGAACATTTGATTTTATCAGACATGTTTGTCTCTCGCTTTTCATATTGCTTTTCTTTCGGAAGGGGGTAGGGGAGAACCCAGGGGCGTCGCATTCTAAAAACACTTGACAGTATCGTACTTTCAAAAAGGCTGATGGATGCTTGAGATGACAGCCCTGAAAGGGCGACAGTGTACAGCCGGGGGGGCAGCGTTAGCGGAACCCCCGGATCATAGATTTCCAAGAATTTTAGCCCTGAAAGGGCGACAGAAAAGAACATGCCAAAATGGAATGCGACAGCCCTGAGGGGAGAAGCCCTTTCTTTTGGCACAAAAGAAAGAAAAGCACCCCCACAAAAAAAAATCACAAAACATTCGTCATGCTGCGAAGACTCACGCCCAAAGTCGAGAGATTGTGCAGCATCGCGGATGTCGCAGGCGGCAGAATGCCAAGCGCACCAAGCGCAATCAGGCCGCCATTAAAGCCTATCACAAATTTATAATTGTGATCAATGCGAGCCATCAGAGCTATCGCAACGCGGCGCAGCGTCACGAGTTCCTCAAGCGTGTCTGCCGAAATCGTGATATCGGCAATCTCGCGGGCAATTGCCGCACCATCGCTGATCGCAATACCGACGTTCGCGGCAGACAGCGCAGGTGCATCGTTGATGCCGTCGCCCAGCATAATCACGGTATGACCTTTCGCACGTTCCTGCTCGACAAAGCCTGCCTTATCTTCCGGCAATACTTCGGCATGATATTCATCCACGCCGACTTCGGCCGCAATCGCTGCCGCCGTCTGTTCGCTGTCGCCTGTCAGCATCACCGTTCTTTTCAAACCCAGTGATTTCAACGATTTCAGAACCGCGCTTGCTTCTTCGCGAAGCGGATCATAAATACAAATCACAGCGACAAGCACTTTGTCGATGGCCATATACAAATGTGAATATCGCGCCGGAATCGCACGGAATCTATCGATTTCATCCTGCGGAATGATACAGTTCTCATCTTCGAATACAAAATGATAGCTCCCAATAATCACGCGATGATTATCAATCGTACTGCTGATGCCGTGCGCAACGAGATATTCTACTTTGGAATGCATTTCCTCATGCAGAAGATTCTTCTCATTGGCTGCGCGAACGACCGCATTGGCCATCGAATGCGGGAAATGCTCTTCGAGACAGGCCGCAATGCGAAGCATCTCATCTTTATCATGTCCGCCAAAAGTCACGATATCGGCCATCTGCGGACACGCATGCGTGAGTGTCCCGGTCTTGTCGAATACAATGGTATCGGCCTGTGCAATGGCTTCGAGATATTTCCCGCCTTTTACCGTCACATGGTATTTGCTCATTTCGCGAATCGCCGAAAGCACCGAAAGCGGCATGGCGAGCTTGAGCGCACAAGAGAAATCGACCATCAAAACCGAAAGCGCCTGCATCACATTTCGGGTCAGCAGATAAACGAGCGCACTCCCTGCCAGTGAATACGGCACGAGCTTGTCCGCGAGATTGGACGCGCGATTTTCGGCAGCTGATTTCAGCTTTTCGGACGATTCAATCATCGCCACGATTTTATCATAGCGGCTGTCGCCGTTTGTATGCTGCACGCGAATCACGCATTCGCCTTCTTCGACAACCGTTCCCGCATAAACCATCGTTCCCGGCCGCTTTGCAACAGGAACCGATTCTCCCGTCAGCGAAGCCTGGTTGATCATCACTTCCCCGCGCACGATTTCTCCATCCGTAGGAATCATGCCGCCCATGCGCACCAGAATCTCATCGCCGGCAGAAATCTCCGAAAGCGACACCAATTCTTCATCCGACCCGCATACACGCCAGACGCGATCGACATTCAGCGCCATACTTCCTGCAAGGTCATTCACCGATTTCTTGTGCGTCCATTCTTCGAGCAAACTGCCAAGACCAAGCAAAAACCGCACGGAACCCGCTGTCGCATAATCGCCGCGCAACAACGAAATCCCAATCGAAATCCCATCCAACAGCTCGACCTGCATCTTGCCGTGCAACAAACACTTCAATGCTCGCCATAGATAAGGAATCGAATGCACCGTCGTAAAAATCGCGCGCCAAAGGGGCGGCAACAACCACCGACGCAGCAATTTGCCCAAAATCCGCATCACCAGAGCTTCTTCGTAATATCGGTTAATTTCACGGCTCGAGTGAATCGACGCAATCTCATTGGCACTGAGCTGCTCAAAACGGAATCCCCGCAGCAAATCGACGCACAAATCCCGCGTCAGCGGCGAAGCATATTCAACAATCGCGCATCCCGTGCGCTCATGCACGACTGCGCGCTTCACGCCTGGTCTGCGTTCCAGCCAAAATTGCAGCATATCCGCCTGCGCCACCGTCAGGCCGGCCAACACACGAACGCGCATGCGTCCGTTGCTTTCGTGAACAATCTGATATCTCATCGTCTCATGCCTCAAAAAAAAAGGCTGCCAATGTCTGGCAGCCAAACCTTATGCTTTTTCTGCGGCATCCTCGACGATCACCGTTTCTTTTCTGGCGCGCTCTGCATTGATATCCCGCGCATCCGCTATGACGTCGGCATACGATTCGCGCACTGCCGTAACCTGCTTCATGACTTCATCTTTGGCGCGCAACAATGCTGCAGCCACGTGTGCATAACCGCGCTTCGCATCGCGGCTTCCCAACAGCTTCAAACCGGCTGTTCCAAACAGCACGCCGCCTGCAAAATACCCAAACTCAGGTTTGATTCCAAACCGAAACATCGCAATCTCCTGTGAAAAAGACCGATAGATAATCTGAACAGATTTAGATATAACTAAATCTGTTAGTTATGTCTAATAAACATTCTATTTCACTTTGTAAAGATTTTTTTGATGGCGCATGCTGTCGGCTGCGCCGATACGCATCGCGTTTCGGGCTATTTAGTGAGAGACGTGCAGACCGCACGTCTCTCACCAAATACGCCCTTTTGGCCGCCCGCTATGTGCTCGGTCGTGAAAGAGACGTGCAGACCGCACGTCTCAACACGACCTGCGCGCATACACGGGCGGCATCAGGGTTTTAACCCCATGCCCAGGTTACAACGAAAAACGCGAGATGGAGAATGCCCGTAGGGACGATTGGATATGGAGAGTATTATGTGTGAATAGCCATTCAAATACCAGAAGAAGTCCTAATCATGCTGCATCATGACAAATCTTAATGACTCGGTATGTGCGCCTAAATCTTGCAATAGACTTATATCAGCACAATCATGTGTCTGTCGGCTACTGTTCGGAGATTGCACACTGCTCCGAGGAAGAATTCATTCAGGAATTGAGCAAAGAAAAATATCATTATTCCTGTTTGAATCTGAAGCCGAACGCATTCAGGATATTTCCAATGCGTAAAAGTGTATCTGCTTCACCAATAGAATCCACAACACTGAATTTGCCATTATTATAAGACATATAATGTTCCTGATAATCACAAGATTCAGAAACATCCATATAAGTACACGAGCCATCTTCATAGCAATCACAAGACTCACCTTTACCTTCACAATCAGAAGAATCCTCTTGAGTCTCTTCATGAGAATAATGATATTCTGAATCTACCCAACTCGTCACCAATCGATATTTATCTCCAGCAAATAACCAGGTCGTATAAGTTGAAGTCTCTTCTTGAGAATTACTCCCGGAATGTTCTGTATCATGACGTTTATACCATTTTGTACGAACATATAATCCCATTGTATCCATAAAAGGCCTGGATGTGACATCGACAATCGTAAGACTGTTGACGTCATACCAACTCACACAATCATCACCAAAATCTATATCCGATTGAATTTGATATATTCTTACAATTTGTTCATTTGGATTCTCCAGCACGAGATAGGCGCCATCAGCATAGTCATGCGTACATTCATCAGGCTCTTTTCCTATATAAATCCCATTTGACACATCATGAACTTTATCAGAACAAAATATAAGTTTCACTGCCTTTTTATCACCACTGATATCGCTGCAAGCTATTTTTTTAAACTTTTCAAAATTCACAAGCCAGTCTTCACTCGATGATTTGAACAAAGGAACTGGTAATGTTGGCTCCAGTTCTGACCATTTAGCCTGACTCAAATCACCTTTAATCTCATGTCTGTTACTGAATACAAACTGGTTGTCAGAATTCGAACAGTCTTTATCTTCATCATCCTGTTCAGAATCAGCAGTGTTATCTTCTTTTAAATTCCCTAAAGGATTATCGCTAATTTCCGGTAATGCAGGCAAAATTAACGGTAATGCTAACAATACAAATATCGCCACTATCATAAATAGCTCCTGTTCATTAAGTACAAGTACCTTATATTAACAAACTGTATGTATCCCCCATACGTTGCCCCCTATATTCGCGAAAAAGTGAACCACTGTGCCTTAAAAGTCGTAATTCATGACAGCCGTATGCACGCCAAGTGCCTCAACTTTGGGGAAATATTCCTTCATTATATCCGCATCGCCCTCGTTCCATTCCATGCCGTACATCTCCTTGATGTCCCGGTCAAGGCGGATGCCGCCGTGATACTGGAGTTCGATGAATTCGCATCCCGCGCGCCCGTCAAATAGATCGGGAAGGCGATCCAGTCGGTCGAGGTCGATTTTGCCAGCTTCGATGGCGCGATATAGATTGACGATAAACCAGAACGGTGTCGGAGGGGCTAGAAAATGTGCCTCCCCATGGCTATTGGCATTGCCGATAGACTGAAAACACGTCGGAAGAATTCTGTTTACGCGCGTCGCGACCATGCGCAGGCATGCACCAAAGTTGACCGAATCGCCAAATGTCATGGTAGTGCGGTCCATCATGTTTTCTTTTTTGAGAACACAAAGGACGGATCCGTACTGATAGGCCATATCGGCATTATAGAAGAGTTCGTAGCCGTTGTGCGGTTTGGTCAGATAGCCAAATACAGGATAATCCGTAGCCTCCATTTCCTCAATGCGACAATTGAAGAGACTGTTCAGGACTTCCTTTCTGCGATCGAGTCCGCCAAAGGTCACGCCGCCGCCAACTTCGGCAAGCTGACGGATGGCCCTGTCCTGATAGACGTTGGGCAGGTGCCGCATTTCAAACCGCACGCAGAACTCGCATTCGGACACGGCCTTTTCGAGGAACTTCTGAAGCCCGTCGAGCAGGTACGTTCTGCCCTGGAAATATTGGCGCAGTGCCTCGTAGTACGCCATCTGATATTCGTCGAAATGCTCTAAACAACGCAGCATAGTGGATTTCCTTATTATTTATAAGAAGGTAATGGAGTCACCGTCGCGAAATTTTTATACGATTTTAAACGTTCCGGATGCGGTCTATTTTTATACGTCTTTAGCTTCCAATCCCGCTTTTTCCACATTTTTTTAGACAACAAACGGCAATTCTAGAGTGTTTTGCCCCAACCTATTATTTTTATAACACCGGTAATGGCCGTTTGTAAATTATTTGCGCGGTCTATCGGCGGACTTTTGATCGAGATGTGGGTTGCACGTCTCAATCAAAAGACTCGCCGATACGCCCCGCGTTTCGGCCTATCGCCTGCGGCGATACGCCCTTTTGGCCGCCCGCTATGTGCTCGGTCGTGAAAGAGACGTGC